>JANHAK010000031.1 GCA_024464195.1 Methanomassiliicoccales archaeon
TTGTTCCATGCATCGGCATACGCAGGAGCGAGCGATATCGCATCTCTGAACGCTTTCGCAGATCGCTCGAAATCCCCGAGAAGACGATAGCAAACACCAAGATTATTTACCAATTCAGGCGTGATCTTTCCCTCCGCTACGATCTTCTCGATTTCCTCGACAGCCTCCCTGTATTTTCCAGAGGCGATCAGGAGAAGAATGCGCAGCTCACGCATAAGCGATGTTTCATTTTTTAGGAGAGAGAAATCAAGGCGCTCGAGGCGATTGACTTCAAACAAGAGAAGCGCTCGTCTAGCATCAGATTCAACGGAATCGTGAAGACCTTCTAAAAGTTTAAGACACTCCTCTTTTCTCCCAAGACGATAGGTGATTGCCTCGAGGTCAAGAAGATTGAAAATATCTCCTGGCATCTCTCTGACACTCTCCTTAATAGAGACGAGCGCCTCTTCGAGTCGCCCAACATCGAGAAGTAGCTCGCCGCGCAGGCGATGCGCCTCTGGCGTCAAAGGCTCGATCTTGAGACATTTTTCGATCTCAACCAATGCCTGCTCCGGGTTTCCCATCGCTCGAAGTAGGATCGCTGCCTTCAAAAATTCTCTTGCAATGCCCGTCTCACTTTTCTTCTTCGGTGGAACAATCAGATCCGCCGCTGCTAGCGCCTCATCACGCTCGCTAACTGCTTCAGTAAGATTTGGATTGAGATCAAGAGCAACACCAAACGATTTGGCGGCATCTTCGAAAAGACCTGCTGCTTTTTGCGCCCTCCCAAGATTTAGCCAGAGCTCCGCCTTATCACCCTCGACTCTGACGACTTCTTGCCAGGCATCGACAGCTTCGCTGACCATACCGCGTTCTAATAAAAGAGAGGCGCGATTGATCAACGCCTCCAGATTCTTCGGATCATTCTTGAGCGCGAGCTCGAAGGACTGAAGCGCGTCATTCCACCGACCAAGAGCTTTGAGCACGAGACCGCGATTGTTAAGAGCTTGAGCGTGTCCGGGGTATGATTTGAGCATCGTTTCGTAAACCTTGAGAGCCTCGTCAAACATGCCGAGCTGGTAGAGTGCAGCACCTTTGTTAAGAAGTGCTGAGTGCATTCGAGGCGACAATTTCAACGCGTTATCGTACGCATTTAATTCGCCCCTAAAATTACCGAGCTTGCTGAGGATAACTCCAAGCAGATACCACGAATATGCGTCATCTGGCTTTATCTCTATTGCTTTCCTGCACGCCTCCAATGCCTTTTCGTTCCTTCCCATTTCTGACAGAACGATTGCTTTTTTTTGCCAGGCAACGAAATGATCCGGCTTTAATCGCAGTGCATCTTCTAAGTATCCAAGCGCTCTTTCGTAATTCCTCTGCTTGATTGCCTCTTCCGCCGCGCCGAACGTCACGTCAAATCTCCCTATACTCGGAAGATACCTCACCCCTTCCCGCTCTAGTATGCGGCGATCGATTTCTTTGAGTAGTTTCTCAGCAATTCCAAATTTCTTTAATAATAAGAGAAAACGCGGGCGATCTGCGTATGTAATCCCATTGGCGACTGCAAATTGTTGCGCGTCTTCGTCAAAATCTCCCAAAACAATCAGAGCAGGGCGTCTTCCCTCAAATTCAGCCTTTTCCTTAATTTTTCTGAGCCCTTCCGAAGACGCATCACCAGCTCGTTTGGAAACCATGACAAGATATTTTCCCTCCTTACCCTCGCCTTCGACGAACACAGTATCTTCAGAAGACATTGCACCAGTGATCCTGAGTTCCATGAGGGTCAGTAATTCGACCACGATATCCTTGAATTCTTCAGCAGTTAATGTCTTCAGCGCATCGGAGATTCTCGCGTCGAGTCGTTTCTCGAGGATTTCTTCCATTTCTTTCATTTCAATCCGCCCAAAAGCAAACGAAGTTTCTCAACTCTTCTTTCATGAAACTCCTTCGGCAATTCTCCGATGACTTTGATCGCTTCTGAATCCCTACCCAAGTCCAAGAGAATGGTGGCCTTCCATATCAAGATATGATGCCTCTCGTCGATAAAATCCTCGAAACTGAGGAATTGATCAAGTCTTCTGATGGCATCATCGCTTGAGCCAATGAAATGAAGAATGATCGCCTTATTCACCTCAGTGATTTTTTTCAGAGTGGGAGAGAGCTCACCGCGCTCATAGCGCTTCACTGCATTTTCCGCCATCGCTTTTGCATAGGGAATCGAAATTGATGGTTCAATTGGAAGTTTCATCATCTCTCTGGCTGTGAGTGCTTCAATATTGCCCAATCGGATCAAAGCACGCGCCCATGATTCGCCGGAAAAAGATAGATCTGAGGACGCATTAACAATCTGACGCAAAATGCCTCTCCGCGGCAGACGCTCGTCACCATATAATCTGAGATCGATACCGAGCATCGAGAGATATCGGTCAATGAGAATTGGCAACTGATCCTTATGACTTGACATCAGAAGCTCTCTCAACCTTGTGATCATCTCAAGACCTCTGCCAAAAGTAATGTCAGAATCTGAGAAGGGGCCAATCCTCATCGATACACTGCAAAAATGATTTAACCTCATATCCGCAGTCGGATCGAGAAGTGATGGCAAAAGAGAAAATGGGTCCTTCAGTCGCTCAAAACATGCTTTGCATAATAATACATTATCACCTGTTTTCTCACCGCAGCTGATGCACCCCAATAAAACACCAAATTATGTATCAGCACTATGAAATAAAAGTATTGGTTCTTGAGCCCACATAATCAGAGTTTTTTCGTCATATAGACGCCATCCCGCATGTATCCAAGTGAGGAATAGTATCGCCTGACGCCGACACCACTCGTGACCTTGATTTCTTCGCAACCTCTATCGCGCGCGATTCGCTCCGCCTCAGCAATCAGCTGTCTGCCAAACCCCCGATGCTGCCAGGACTCTCCACTTCGACCGACTGGCAACATCTGTCCAAAAACCTTTAATTCCCTCAGAGACGCGAATTTATTCAGTGGCGAATCATTGATTCTCAGCCTTGCATAGCCGATCAATGCATTCCGATCTGGAATTTCAAAGGAAATGAAATATTCGTCGCCGCCCGAAGCCCGGTATTTGATGATCTCAAGGTCTGCATGCAATCGTTCGTTAATTTCAACGCCGAGTAATCCTACTTCTCTACATCTAATGCACCGGCAACTCGCTCCATCTTTCTTCATTTTCTCTTTGACAAGTTCCCTCAAGTGCCCCTTGTCGACCCCTGCCTCGATCAGTGGCACAGGGATATCTCTCTGAATCCTCTGGATACGGACATATGGTGGCACAATTTTTTTCATTTGAGCGATGACCTCTACCGCCTCTTCGGTGGAATAGGGTTTGTATTTTCCATCCTTCCATAGATCGTAAAGCGGTGTCCCCTTGACCACAAGCGTCGGATAGATCTTCAACATATCTGGTCGAAATCTTTCATCTTCGAACATCATCGAAAAACTCGCGATGTCCTTTTCTCTCGTCGAGCCAGGAAGACCGGGCATGATATGGTAACAGACCTTGAGTCCCAGTTCCTTTGCAATGCGCGTTGCTTTCACAACCTCCGACACACCGTGTCCTCTTTTGACCGTGCTGAGGATCTCATCATGAAGTATCTGTACGCCAAACTCAACCCTCGTCGCACCGAGATACATCGAAAATTCTGCCTTCTCTCGATCAAATGAATCTGGCCTTGTCTCGACGGTCATTCCGATACATCGATGATCAGCCGTTTCATTGATCTCATGCGCTTCCTCGAGCGAATCACTTTTTTTCGAATTCAAGGCATCAAAGCATCCTTTAACAAATGCTACCTGGTAATCCCTAGGGCGCGTTGTAAATGTCCCGCCCATGATGATCAGATCGATCTTATCAGTTGGATGGCCGATAGCCTCGAGCTGTGAGATTCTGCTTCTCACCTGTCGAAATGCATCAAAATCGTTGGCAGAGGCTCTCCTCGCCGCTGGTTCCTTTCCCGTGTAGGATTGCGGAGATCCGTATTCGACTCCACCAGGGCAGTAAATACATTTGCCATGCGGACACGGTGCTGGTGAGGTCATTACAGCGACAACTGCCACGCCACTCAGAGTTCTCGTAGGCTTTCTTCGCAATAACCTCAAAACCAATGGATATTCGTCTTCGCCCGCAACTGCTAGAGTCTCTGAGTTAGGTGGTATTTCACTGAGATTGAATTGTCTCGCCAGCGCAATCTTTGCAACCTGGAGGCTCTTTCTATCCTTGATTGCACCTTCGACAATCTGCCTGATCAGGGATTCATGGTAACTCCATCGATTCTGATCGGCCTGATTAATTCCCAAGTTGTTCTTATTATTAGAAAAGTGATTCATCATTTGACCGCATTTACCTGAAGTAAACCTCTCTTTCCTCGCTTTCCTTTTTCTCTTCTTCTTTTTTCAACTGCAACAGATCAATCGAAAGGACTGCAACGCAGGGTATTAATCTAATTCTCCCCGCTTCTTCCCCATGAGAATCGTCCAATTCAATACTGATCGCCGTGTCATGTCCGAATGCAACGTACCCTTTGAATTCACCAGTAGTCAATAATGGCTGCCCTTCGCCACCCCTGCTGATTACCCTGCACTTCGAACCTTTTGTGAGATTTGGCTCGATTTCTTTGCCCGACATCTACTTCGCCTCCTCGATCAATTTTTGGAGATGGTCGACCGTTTTGCGGTAATTTTCCATTGCCATTTGTACATTTGCCTCGGTGAAGCTCCATGCCTTTCGGAGATCGCCGTATCGAATACGGTATCCCTTCTTTATCTGCCCATCACGAACAGTTTCAACTTCTTCAATCAGATCCATCGATTTTAATTTATTGAGATGTCTGTAGACTGTTGGTTTCGTCGTTTTGAGATAAATCGCTAACTCTTCCACAAGCCAAACACGTTTCATATTTTTCATGAAACACTCTACAAAGAGCTTATAAGGAATTCCTTCCGCTGAGTTTGCCCTTTTCTTCCTAGGATCGAAGTTCATTGGCAAATAACCTATTTGCTTGAGGAATTCTATGGCAACTTCATCGATATCATTTATGGGCGTTAATGGTGTATTGCTTACGACGTTGAGCTGGAACATAGTATCGCATAACTCGAGATTATTAAAGCTTATTAATTTTTTTCTTTCGATAGCGTGATTCTTTTTTAAAACGCTCTCAAAAATCTAGTACCGCGCCTTTTATAAATGAAAAATCTGAAATAACATAAACATCACGATCCTAGTTTCAATTAAGATTGAGTAACTTGGCCATTCAAAGGTAAAATACCAACATTATAGCAACCGACGATCTTTCGAGATAGGACTGTCGAATACCATTATGTAGAATTGCGAAGAAAAAAATGTACAAATAGGCCAATTTTTATCCTTCTAGGGGGAAACCATTTATAGATCCGTTAAACTATTGAAATCGGTGAACTTATGAAGCGATCGGCAATCTATGCAATTGTTATTGCGATTATTGCAGTTCTCGCCGTTGTATCCGTGGCTGTTTTGTACAAACCTGCCGCGGAAGAAAAGGTCGTGTATTGGAGTGCCATCGCACCAGCGAACCAGCGTGCTGCGCTGCAGACAAACACCGTTCAAGGAGCTGTCAGCTGGGAACCATATGTTTCGGACTCCTTAGTTGATGGTACCGCCACCGTTATCGCCTGGTCTAACGATATTTGGCCACATCATCCATGCTGCGTCATCGCAGTGAAGAAGAGTTTTGCTGATTCAGAAGCTGCAAAGAATAATGATCTCGTTGCAAGGGTTATCAGAGCGCACATCGAAGCGACAAACTGGATCATCGAAACGATTGAAAATGGCGGTGATAATTACACAAAACTTTTGGAGATCGGTGCAGAATTCAGTAATAGAAATACAACAGTTGTCGAGTCGGCAATTGAGCATATCGAATTCAATTATGAGATTACAGAGCCAGTGAAGAAATGGTTTGAAAATTATACTTCAATGTTCGCTGACCTAGGACAAATCACTTCCCTTGGCGAATTCCCGAACGTGACAGCTTTTGTCAATTCGGTCGTCAACACAAGTTATTTAGAGAGGGCAATGACGGTTGAGCCTAGCGATACAATTCTCGGCACCGTGAAACTAGGATATCTGATGGGCGATCTTCATCAATTTGCGAGAGTTGTCGCGATGAACGAAACGCTATGGGGCGGAAAGACGCTCTTTGAAAAGTATGGTGTCGAGATTCAATCACCTCTGCCTTATGCAAACGGTGCATTCCTGATGGACGGTTTTGCTCGAAATGAAATCGATATGGGTTATCTCGGAAGCCCACCAGCACTGTTGAAGCGCATCAACGCAAACATCCAGATTGAAATCGTTTCCCTGGTCAACAGCGGTGGTTCGGCGATTATTGCAAAAGCTGGTATCGCGAACTTTAACGAGTTGAACGGCCAAACGATCGCAACACCAGGACCCGGTTCGATTCAGCATCTATTGTTAATGTACTACGCAAACGAGCACGGGTACAAACTAAAGCTCAAGGGAACGTAGCATCCCTACAAACCTTTTTCTTTTTTAATTCAATAAGGGATGCAGATGAGCTCACCCTGGGAAAGGCTGAAAAAAAGATGGAGGAAGATCTCTGAAACTGGGACTCTTCGGATTTTATGGATCACGCCCCTTTCCCTGGCTGGATTCCTGTTCGTATGGTGGATTTTTTCGATAATTATCAACCGTGCATACCTGCCTGGACCCTATGAGGTCTTCCGGGCATTTATCGATTCGTTTCTGACACCAGCTCCATCCCTTGGTATCACAATGGGCGATAATATCGCATCAAGCCTCCAACGATTTCTCCTCGGCTTTGTCCTCGCATTTTGTGTTTCAGTCCCGCTCGGGTTGATGATGGGATTCTTCAGGACAGCAGAGACTGTTGCAAAGCCAGTGATCGAAGTTTTCAGACCCATACCACCGATTGCATGGGTGCCAGTATTTCTCCTCATTTTCAAGCTCTTTTGGGGTCCGGTTATGGTCATCTTTATCGGTGTTTTCTTTCCTCTTCTTTCAAACGTTATCTTTGGCGTGAAATCGGTCGATCCAACACTCATAGATGCAGCACGGACGCTAGGCGCAGATCGCTTAAGACTATTCACAAAAGTGATTTTCCCATCAACCGTTCCTTTTCTCATGACCGGTATCACGATCGGCTTAGGTATCGGTTGGATGTGTATTGTAGCTGCGGAAATGATCGGCGCTGTGGGAGGTGGGGTTGGTTACTATATTTACTTTATGGAGCAGCTTGGTAAATACGAATATATGTATGCTGGAATGGTCGTCATTGCTATTCTTGGAATCCTGACCGTGGGTATCAGTAGGTACGTTGAGCAGTATTTATCACGATTGATGGGGATGAAATGACACTGACCATCGATAAACTTGAAAAAAGATTTCCCAAGGATGATGAGGAACTCGTTGCGATCACCGATTTCACCCTTGAGGTGAGGGATCACGAATTTGTTTGTGTACTCGGCCCCTCAGGCTGTGGGAAGACAACTCTCTTACGCATCGTGGCAGGACTCGAAACAAAGACTTCCGGCTCTGTGAAAATTGATGGGGTTGAGATTTCAGGACCAGGTTCAGATCGCGGTATGGTTTTTCAGGAGTTCGCTCTGTTTCCATGGCGAACGGTTAGAAAAAATATCGAATTTGGACTAGAGATCAAGAAAGTCCCAAAAGAAAAGCGAAAAGCGATTTCTGACAAATATATCGAACTCGTCGGCTTAAAAGGTTTCGAGGATTCACATCCATACGAACTCTCTGGTGGTATGAAACAGCGAGTGGGGATCGCGCGTGCACTTGCCAATGATCCAAAAATCCTTCTAATGGATGAGCCATTTGGGGCGCTTGATGCGCAGACGCGAAACATGATGCAAAAAGAGCTCTTGCGCATCTGGGCTGAGACAAAGAAAACTGTGCTCTTCGTGACGCATTCGGTCGACGAGGCGGTCTATCTGGCTGATCGCATCGTCGTCATGACGGCCCGCCCAGGAACGATTAAAGAAATCTTCGATATCACGATGCCTCGACCCAGAGACAGAGCGAGCGTCGAATTCGCATCACTCAGAAAACACATTTTGGCAGAGTTAGAAAGAGAGGTCGTCAGACCAACACCATCGACTTAACTCAATAGACCTTTTTCGCCGCAATCTCAATCGCTCTCACCACAGAGTCGTGAGGAATCACAACTGTCACCGGCACCGAGAGGATCTTTTCGACTGTTGGAGCGACAATGGGCGCACAGACAACAGCAAGGGCGCCGTCTTTTTCAGCTCTTACGGCGGAAATGATCGCTTCTTCCATCGTCGCCGCAGGATATTCCTTAACCCTGATGTTCTTGTCACCAATTTTGATCGTACGTTCCTCGATTTTCTCAAGAACTGGCCTACTTGCGATGACAGCGATGAAATTGCCCGTCGGATGTTTCTCAAGTTTGCGAACTGCCAAGATAATACTCCTCACAGTCCGCAGATTTGGCTCTCTCCTCTCCTGCATGATCTTATAAATTGTGCTCATTGAGAGTCCCGTTTTCGCGCAGAACTCAGAGACGCTCATCTGGAGGTCCTCTTCGAGCACCTTTTTTAGCGCCTCTCTAAATCCGCCTTCACCGCGTAGTATCCCCGCAATCAATTCATTTTCGAGAGACATATCGAGATGTTAACCCTCCTGGTTCTTGACGAACTCCGCTGCCTTAAGACCTGCAATGCAGCCTTGTCCGACCGCCTTTGCCAACTGCCATGGTTGACCAGTCACGTCGCCACAAGCGTAAACACCGTCGACCTCTGTCTTACAATTATTATCGACGGAAATTAGTCCACTTGGATCTGGTATGATCCCGATTTCGAGTGCAAGTTCGATTGAACCCATTGCACCGAGCTCGATGAAAACGCCGTCAAGATCGATCTTCCGACCATCATCAAGTTCTAGACCAGTGACAACCTCGTCACCGTAGATTCTCAGGGGCACGGCTGGTGAAATGATCTCAATCGTTGTCGATTTGATCTTGTCGAGCAATGGTTTTGCAACTTTCATTTCTTTTGATACCCAGAAGACCTTGCTAGCGTAATCTTTTAGAAGAAGCGCCGATGATGCGGCAATGCTCTCATCACCTATGACTGCAACTCTCTTGCCTCTAAAGAAATTGCAGTCGCATGATGCACAGTAACTGACGCCCCGACCGAGGAATTCCTTTTCGCCTTTAATACCTAGTTTTACTCTCGAAATGCCAGGCGCTAATATAAGCGCCTTAGCCTTGATTTTTCTTTCGTGGTCCGTCTCGATTAAGAAGCGCTTTTCATCTTTACTCAGCTTGATCACATCTTCTTCCAGGATTTGTGCACCAAATTTTTTCGCCTGATTTACCCCCATTTTCAAAATTTCTTCGCCTTCCGCTGATTCGATTCCGAGATAATTCTCAACTCTTGACTTCATCAGCGCGCTTCTCTCTGGATGACCAATGACCACAACCTTCACTTTGCTCCTCGCTGCATGGATGGCAGCTTGCAGTCCAGCGGGTCCGCA
>JANHAK010000032.1 GCA_024464195.1 Methanomassiliicoccales archaeon
TACTCATCAAGTCCGCCACTCAAATAATCAATCCTAACGCCAGCTTCCTCCAAATCTCTGAGGATGTCTGTTGAATACCTTCTGATGCGGGGCAGTCCGATGTTCGGATCTATATTTGCCACGTAAACCGCGTAGCCTCCAATATTCCTCCTCGCATATTCAATTGCGCGCATCACATCGGCGAATCTATACGCCGTCTCTTTTTTTGCGTTGAGGACAACCGCGACTCTTTTGTTTTGAGACAGGGACTCAATAATCCTCTTTGCGACCTTTAGCTTCGTTGCACCGCGGTGAGGTTTAAGATAAGGCTTACTCGTCATTCCCCTTTCTCTTTCCAACGCGGTTGCACGCATGAGCATTTCTTTCTGGCGTTCAAATTCCTCTTTTGGGATAATCCCTTTGCTCGCTGCAACTTCAAGAACTTTGATCGCTCCTACAGTATTAGGTCCAGCACATGCATGAATATCAATTGGGAGCACGATTGATCGGATTCCCGCTTTTTTAATCGCCGCATCGAGGTTCTCGCCAATGATCATGCTCGCGCAGGTTCCGACGACGCCAACGAGCTTTGGCGAAAACTCCTCATCCACTTTCTTGAGAACTTCCACAAGCCGTTGCTCGGCGCCGAATATCAGATCGTTTTCCTGCATGCCCGTCGTCACAACAGTAACACCGGCTTCTTCGAGCAATCGAGATGCGGTGAAACCGCAGCCAGGAGGTCCATGCATGACGATCACATCGACGTCTAAATCCCTGAGTGTGTACATTGCGGCGATAATTGGACTTGGTCTCGGATGGAGCACATCAATCATCTGAAACCCTCCTTGGTGCACCAGAGAATCGCCTCTGAATCTCTGTTGACTTCGTCGATATCCCCGATCATGCGGAACACATCTCCTTGTAACATATCGCTTTCGAAATCACCAAGTAGGCATGCATCATTGATACAATCCTGATAATCGATAATAACTTTTTCAAGTTCTCCCAGATCGAGTTTCTCGCAGACTCTTTTTGAAACTGGCTCGATGATAACTCCAATTCTTTTTAACCGATAATATCTCTTTAAGGATTCGACAAGATAGCGCACGGATCCAGCACTGACCCCAGGGTTCCTGTCACGAATGATCCATCTGTCATCTTCCTTTTTCACTTCCCCCCTGCCAGGCACGCCTTCAAAGGATTCGAAAGATTTCTTGATCTCGTTGAGACCATAACCAAAGTCAAGAGCCACTGTGGCAGCAGCTGAAAAAGCTGATAAATAAGCTGGTGCAACAAAATTTCCAGCGAGATCGACCGATGCGCAATCTCCTTTTCTTAGAACGATTTTCATTCGAGCCGTCTCTCCGAGACGCAACGGTTGATCGATTGTTGCCTCGACATCTCCGCCGTTTCCGAATGTTAAAATTTTGATGTTGTTTCTCACATGTGGAACCCAAAGATCTCTCTCTTCTTCTCGGATGACAAGCGTCCTTTTCGCCGCGCGAGCCATCTGCACCTTTCCGTCAAATGCTCTTTTTGTTCCTCTCGCAATCAAATAGTTGTCACCAATCGTCGTTATGACACCGATGTCTGCGAGCCCAGTCCCACCTAAGGAGACCTCGAAAACGCCGATGTCGAATTCGATTCCCATTCTCGCAATTTCTAAAATTGAGGTGGGTGCGATGCTTACCTCTTCTTTAATGATCTTCTTCTCGTCCCCATTATAAAGTAAAATCCCGCTGCTGCTTAGAAGCAGGACGCGATTTTTTTTGGAACGGAGAAGATCGGCAATAAGGTGAGCGGTCGAAGTTTTTCCTTTTGTCCCAGTCACTTCAATAATTTTTGCGTCGAAGGAACAAAGCTTACCCACAGCCTCGTGCGTCGTGATCTTCCTTCTCCATCTTGCCCCCTCAAGGAATTGATCTGGGCAGTGAATGGGCGCAACAACTAGGTCGAAAAAATTTTCTGGTGTTCTGTTTTCGAAATGGATACCAGCATTGGCAGCTTTCCTTTCAAGATCCTTTCCACAAGTTCTGTAGCAATCAACGAGTGTGACCTCAGCACCCTTTCGCCGGTACTCCAATGCAATGGTTAAGCCGCCATGGGTTGCGTCCATTACGAGGACTTTCACGACTATTCCTTCCCAAGCCTTTCTTTTATCCGATCTTCAAGGATATCAACGATCCGATCATCGCGTCCGATCGGTTCACAATACTTGATAGCGATTTTCTTCCCATCGATGTCTACAACCCCCCCTTTGCTACCCTGCGGGATGCCAAGCTCCGATGTGATATCGTCTCTTGTATGAATTCCATGTGCGAGGAAACAGGGAACAACAAAGACTGTGTCAACGCCCCCAGCGACCAATTGATTCAACCCTTCTTTAATCGTCGGTTTGTTGATGTTCATAAATCCGACTGTGACCGAAAATTCCTTGAATCGTTCTCGGAGCTTCTCCGCAAAATGACTAACGACATTTCTGTTATAATCTAGCTTGCTTCCGTGTCCTACAACGAGTATCCCTTTTTTGCTCATGATGTCACTCTCACTTCTCACATTTTTTTGAAAAATTCGATCAGGATTAATTACTGCCATAATAAAATAACTTCCATTTATTCGGGTGACTTTGAAGGATCTCAAATTTTAAAAAAATGATCACACCGATGGAATATCCTATCTTTCATAATTGGGAAAAGGTTATTAGGTTCTATCAGAATGCTTTGGTCGTTTAGAAGGAAAAATATTCTCGCGGCCAGTTGAGTGGTTCCAATGCTTCCTCTCATGATCGATCTCACAGGAAAAAAAGTTGTGGTCTTCGGTGGGGGTGATGTTGGACTTCGCAAGGCGAGGTACTTTGTTAAGGAAGCAGAGGTCGTTGTCGTTAGTCGCGACATCTCTATCGATTTACAGGATAAGGATCTGAGATTTGTGAAGGAGGACATTCGGTCTTCTCTTGATCGATGGATTGTATGGGCCGATTATGTAATCGCGGCGACTGATGATCCTACTCTGAACGATACTATTTGCACTCGCGCTATTTCTATGGGTAAACAGTTCAATAGGGCGGACGGTGTTGGCTCTTTCTTGATACCTTCTGTCATCGATCGAGGCAATTTTGTTGTTGCAATTTCCACCCTTGGTCGAAGTCCGGCCGTCTCAAAGGCACTGAAGGAAGAGCTCGAGAAACTCATTGATGAGAACTGGTCATTGATGGTGACATTGCAAGAAGAATTGAGAAAAGAAATTAGAGATAAGATCACCGATCAGAAGTTGAGAGAAACGGTTTTGCGATCAATTGTCCAAGATAAGGAGATTCTCTCGATGCTCGGTAATGACTATCAATTGGCAAAGAGGCTTGCCCTCGAGAAAGTGAATAGAGGTCATTGATATGATCATAAGCGCGCATGTAACGCACAAATCCGCTGATATGAAAGCTCTTGAGCTCATCGGTCGGCATGATGAGAAAGCGCTGCTACACCATCTTCGTCGGATTCAGGGAGTGAAAGAATGTGCTGTACTCCGTACATGCAACCGTGTCGAGCTTTATGCAGTAACGGATGAACCGAGTACGACGAGAAACGGAATGGAAGCGATGGTTAGTAGGTTCATTCCCTTCGATCACGAACAGAATCTCGTTCAATTTCGTTCCGATCTTGAATCGATCAGACATCTGCTGAGAGTTTCAAGCGGTCTTGAATCGATGATTGTCGGCGAAGATCAGATTCAATTTCAGGTGAAGCGCGCGTATGAACTCGCTGAGAGCGAAGGTTGCATCGGCCCCATTCTTTCACTCATCTTCAGAAAGGCGATCAGCGTTGGCAAAAAAGTTCGCACGGAAACAAAGGTCAACAAAGGTGCTGTTTCGATCGGCTCGGCTGCAGTCGATCTCGCTGAGCGCCTTCTTGGTAGTCTCGAAGGTAAGACCATTCTGGTCATCGGTGCGGGAGAAATGGCGACACTGATCGCGAAGCATCTGATCGAAAAGAGACCGAACGCGATCTTCGTTTCAAATCGCACATATGACAGAGCTGTCGAACTCGCGTGGTACCTCGGTGGTCAGGCGATCCGTCTTGACAGTCTTTACGATTACCTGCACAAATGTGATATCGTTCTCGTCGCGACTTCATCGCCTCATGTGATCCTCGACCGCGCACGGGTGGAGAAAGCGATCGCAAAAAAAGGCGAGGGGGAGAAACTCATCATCATTGATGTCTCTTTCCCAAGAAATGTCGCTGATGATGTCCGTTTGCTGAAGAATGTTGAGATGCATGACATTGATGGTCTCAGGGATATCGCACAAGAAAACATTATGAGGAGAAAAAAGGAGGTTTTCGAAGCCGAAAGAATCATCGCTGAAGAGCTTTCATTACTAGAAAAGAAACTTGAAGAAATGGGGGCATCAGAAGTTATTAGAGCGCTTCGTCAGAAGTTTGAGGCAATAAAAGAAGTGGAGATCCGAAAGGCGATTAACAGACTTAATCACAGCTCAGAAGACATCGAAACGATCGTGACGGATTTTGCAAATGCACTTGCAAATCGTTTTCTGGCCGATCCGACGGAGATGCTCAAATTGGCATCCCGGGAGAAAAGGGTGGAAATTCTTAAGGCTGCGCGAGAATTATTTAGATTGGAGGAGAGCAAAAATGTTTCCTGATACGAGATTGAGGCGTCTGCGGTTGAACCCGCAGATTAGGGAGATGGTAAGAGAAACGCGACTGTCCGTTAAGAACTTCATTTATCCGATGTTCTTCAACGAAAACCTGACGAAACCAAAACCGATCACGTCGATGCCAGGAGTCAATGCTTATCCCGTCAAAATGGCGGGAGAACAGGCAGCTGAAGCATACAAGCTCGGTATTCCTGCAGTCATGGTTTTTGGGATACCGAAGTACAAAGACGAGGAAGGGAGTGGTGCATGGGCAAAGGATGGTGTCGCGCAAAAAGCGATCCAGAGTATTAAGAAAGCAAGCGATGTTGTTGTCGTTGCCGATCTATGTCTTTGCGAGTACACATCGCATGGGCACTGTGGAAAGGTCAAAAATGGTGAGATTCTCAACGACGAAACACTCGACCTTTACGCGAAGACAGCCGTCAGCCAGGCGGAGGCTGGTGCCGACATGATCGCGCCGAGTGGAATGATGGACGGCATGGTCGCATCAATCAGGACAGCCTTGGATGATGCTGGCTTCAAGAACATTCCGATCATGTCGTATAGCGCGAAGTACGCATCGGGATTTTACGGACCTTTCAGAGAAGCAGCTGAATCAGCACCTAAGTTCGGTGACAGGCGATCGCACCAAATGGATCCTCCCAACGCGCGTGAAGCCCTTAGAGAAATGGAGTTGGATCTTGCGGAGGGTGCGGATATCTTAATGGTTAAGCCGGCACTTGCATATCTGGATGTGATCAGAGACGCGAGAATCATGTTTAATGTGCCGATCGCAGCGTACAATGTGAGCGGCGAGTATTCGATGATCATGGCAGCAGCCGAAAAGGGGTGGCTTGATAAAGATAGGATCATGCTGGAAGTTCTCACCGCGATCAAGAGGGCAGGCGCTGATATCATCCTAACCTATTTCGCAAAGGATGTTGCTAAAAAACTGGAGGAGTGAGGTTCTCCGGATGATGAATACAAGTCGATCAAAGGATCTCTATGATCGGGCGAAAAGGCTCATGCCCGGCGGGGTCTCAAGTCCCGTGAGGGCGTTCGCCCCTTATCCGCTGTACATTTCAAAGGGCAAAGGATCGAAAATCTGGGATGTTGATGGAAACGAATACATTGACTATTGTATGGCTTTTGGTCCTTTAATCCTTGGGCATGCTCATCCCTCGGTTGTTAAAGTACTTCAGGAGCAAGCGGAAAAGGGAACACTCTACGGCGCTCCGATTGAGAAGGAAATCGAGCTCGCTGAGATGATACGCAATTATTATCCATCCATTGAAATGGTAAGGTTCGTTAGTAGCGGTACCGAGGCGACAATGCACGCTCTGCGATTGGCGCGTGGATACACCGGGAAGAACAAAGTGATCAAGATTGAGGGCGCATTCCATGGTGCTCACGACGCCATGCTTGTCAAGGCGGGCTCTGGCGCTACAACGCACAGTGTGCCGAATTCGATGGGAATTCCACCGGAAGTCACGAAGAACACGTTGCTCACCCCATTTAATGACATTTCCACCGTTGAAAAAATCGTCAAAGATCATAAGAAGGAAATCGCCGCTCTTATCGTCGAGCCAGTCATCGGAAATGCAGGACCGATTCTGCCAGATAAGGATTATCTCAAATCCCTGAGGGAATTGACAAGCGACGAAGGAATCTTGCTCATTTTCGATGAGGTCATCACCGGTTTCCGCCTTGCAATGGGTGGTGCTCAGGAATACTTTGGGGTGAGACCTGATCTGACAACGCTTGGCAAGATCGTGGGAGGCGGGATGCCGATTGGAGCCTTTGGAGGCCCGGAGGAGATTATGTCGATGATCTCTCCGACAGGCAAAGTGTATCAGGCGGGAACATTCAGCGGCAATCCGATGAGTCTCGCTGCGGGTATCGCGACGTTAAAGGAGCTGGAAAGAATTGGGCATCGAGAATTGAATCGGAAGGGTGAAGCGATCAGGAAGGGGATTGAGAGTGTTGTCAATGAGCTGCATCTCGATTTCACCGTCAGTGGTATCGGCTCGATGTTCCAGCTCTTCATGACGAAAGGGCCACTACGCAATTACGAAGATGCGAAGAGATCGGATGCCGCACTTTTCAACAAGTTGTTCAGAGGTCTTCTCGAGAAAGGCGTTTATCTCCCGCCTTCTCAATTTGAAACGAATTTCCTATCGACGGCGCATTCTGACGAGGACATTGAAAAAACGGTGAACGCATATGACGAAGTCCTGAGGGAAATCACGCAATGATCGTCGGCACACGCGGAAGCAAGCTCGCACTCGCTCAGACATCGATTTTCGTTGACGCCTTCAGAAAGAAGTTTCCAGAAGTGAAGATTGAAATCAGAAGAATCGTCACGACTGGCGATAAAATCAGAGATCGTCCCTTGAGTGCTGTCGGTGGATTCGGTGTTTTCGTTAAAGAGCTCGACAGAGAGATCCTTGAGGGAAAAATTGATGTCGCTGTGAACAGCCTTAAGGATATGCCAGTTAAACTGACCGAGGGGACATGTCTCGCCGCCGTGCTACCGAGAGGTCCAGTTGAGGATGTCATCATCCCTCCCCTGCCGTTAGAAAAACTTTCTCCCGGTTCAATTATTGGGACGTCGAGCGTCAGAAGAAAAGCGCTGCTGATGAGCAAGAGGAAGGACCTTGTTATTGAGGATATAAGGGGCAATGTGACAACGCGCCTGCGCAAGCTCGAATCAAGAGAATATGACGCGATTGTCATGGCAAGGGTAGGATTGGAGCGAATAGGATTTGAAGGTCATTTTCTTCCACTAAACCCTGATGAATTTGTTCCACCAGTTGGTCAGGGCGCGATTGCAGTCGTTTGCAAGAGAAACTCAGAATATGAGAAGATGTTGAAATCTATTGAAGATCCAGTAACGAGGACGGAGGTTGATGCAGAGCGATTTATCCTGAGGGCGCTTGGCGGTGGATGTTCCGTTCCCATCGGCTTGTGGGCCAAAATTGATGGCAAAAATATGAGGATCAGGGGGGTTGTCCTGACCGAGACTGGTAAGCAACTGGCAAAGGTTGATCAAACTTTCAACGTCGAAATGATTCCGCAAGCTCTCGATGAGATTGTTTCTGAATTGAAAAAAGGAATGGAAGGCGATCGTCGATGAATGCAAGAAAGGGAGAAGTTTTTCTCGTGGGGGCGGGACCGGGCGATCCCGATCTGATTACGATCAAGGGAAGGGCAATCCTCGAGAAGGCGGACGTGATCGTGCATGACTTTTTGGTCCCAAAGGAACTCCTCTCGCTTGCGAAAGAAGGGGCGGAAATCATCGATGTGAGCAAGAGGGGGGGTGAGCATCTGATGGAACAGAAGGCAATCAATGAAATTCTTTTGGAGAGAGCGATGGAAGGGAAGATCGTTGTTAGGCTAAAAGGAGGCGACCCCTTTTTGTTCGGTAGGGGAGGGGAAGAGGCTGAATTCTTGAAAAAAAACGGAATTGATGTGCATGTGATTCCTGGTGTCACATCGGCAATCGCCGTCCCAGCGCTTGTCGGTATCCCGGTTACACATCGGGATTATTCATCGGCCTTCACCGTCATCACGGGCCACGAGAGTGCCGATAAGGAAAAAGAGGTTCTCAACTGGAATGCGCTTTCGTCTATCGGTGGCACGATTGTCATCCTCATGGGTGTTTCGGCGATGGAGCGGAATGTCAAGAGGCTTTTGGCTGGAGGACTTGATCCAGAAACACCGGTTGCGGTTATTGAGAAAGGGGCGACACCAGAGGAGCGCATCGTCACTGGTCCATTGTCGAAAATTTTGGAAATTTGTAGAAAGGAATCGATCAAACCACCAGCGTTGATCGTCATTGGCCGTGTTGTTTCTTTGAGAGAGACTCTGGGTGATTTACGTTGATCCGCCTTGCCATCATGCGCCCAGAAGAAAAGATAGGGGAATCGGTTGAGATGGCAAAATCTTTGGGATTTGAGCCGATTTGTGCCTCGCCTTTAAAGGTAAAAATCGTCGATTCTGACGAATATGATGTTTTTCTTCAACGAGTCATTCTAGGAAAGATCGATATCGTAATTATTACGAGTGCGATTGGCGCGAGGGCGATGATTAATTTGGCTGACAAGAGGGGGAGAAAGAACGATTTGATTGAGGCCTTAAAGCGAGTTTGTCTCGTCACGATCGGTCCCGAGACGGCGAAGTCGATTGAGAGCGCAGGAATTCACGTTGACATGATGCCAAAGACGTTTTCATCGGAAGGCGTTATTGAACTGTTGTCAGCATGGTCCATTGAAGGAAAGAGTATATTCCTCCTTCGGTCTGATAAAGGAGAAAAGAAGCTTGTTGAGAAATTGAAAGAATTTCACGCTGAAGTCACTGAAATTATCGTTTATTTACTTGTGCCAGATGTTGAAGACCCTGGTTTATTAAAGGTCATTGATGCCCTCGTTGCGGAGGATTTAGACATTCTTGCCTTCACGAGTCCTTTATCAGCGAGAGTTTTTCTTAAAGCGGCTATGAAAAAGTATCCCGAAAGAATCATCAGCGACGCCCTCGATCGTTCGATCGTTGCGGCGATCGGTGAGCCGACGAAACGCACGTTGGAATCATGTGGAGTTAGAGTCGACGTGGTCCCTCCAATGGCAACATTTGAAAGTCTTCTCAACGCGATCAAAAGTAGAATTTCTAATTGATTTTGGAGAATAAATCGCACGTTCAAGTCTTTATCATATACCGTTCTTGCGACACTCTTCATTGATAATTCTGAGCGCTTCATCAATTGTCAATGGGAGGTGGAATTTTCGATCGCTCGTGCGGCGCCA
>JANHAK010000033.1 GCA_024464195.1 Methanomassiliicoccales archaeon
ATCGGAGAAAGAACTTATATGGGTATGTTACAGAAGGCGGAATCCGGTAAAGGCTTGTTAGGTTTTTATCCTCCCTTTGGTTATAAATTTGTTAATGGCCAGCTAACTGTTGTAGATGATGAAGCTGAGATAGTCCTTGATATTTTTCAAAGTTACCTTCGTGGGGAGAAAATGCGCGAAATTGCGTGGCGTCTCAATAAGTATGAGATCGCAACGAGACGAGGCGGCCGGTGGACGGTCTGGTCGATCAGTCGGATACTCAGGAATCCCGTATATGCTGGTTTCCTAAAATGGGATGGACGACTAATGAAGGGATCGCATATTCCTATTGTCCCTGTGAATCTTTTTAACGCCGTTCAGGAGATTATAAATAATCGAAACTTGGCGCGAAGCAAGCGTCAAGTTTGCAATCTTCCTCAATGATTTTTGTAATGTATCGATTTTTCATTTTGCCCTTCCCTTCGATCTCATTTCTTTTTCATAATTTATGTTGTTATGAGGGGGTTAAGCAAGAAAAATGATTATTTTTAGTTGATATTCGGGAGTCCGTCGTTGACTAAAATGCACATTTTTGTTCAACATCTAATTCCGACCATCCCTATGATACAACTCTTTGTGGATTTGTTTTCATTAACCGGTACAAAGCTCATGTGAAGGATAGATCGATGATTAACGCCGTTTAAAAAACGATTCTCCCGTCAATTCCTTTGAGTCGAAATCGATGCTTGTGGTTCCTTAACCATAATCCTTGCAGAAAAGCTAGGACTAGAACAAGCATCGACCATATTTAATTCAAAAAAAAGGTGAATAATTTTCTATCAAACGAAAAATCCATAAAAGTTTTTCGACCTAGTCTGGTGCACTAGATATGCTTCCCGTTAACTTTAAAGCGTAGAGGAAGAAGAGGGACGATCATTGATTATGTATTATGCGATAATAGTAAAGATAATAACGCGATATAATTAATAATTTTCGCATATATTTTTTCTCAACGAATTACAACAAGGGTGGATGACGTGTCTAAAATTTTTTTTAACAATAATCAAAAGACTTTCAAAAGAACGTAAATCTTGACCGCAAGAGAAATTTTGATTAAATTTAATCCTGAGGATAGAACCAAAACACATTATTTTCCTCCATATAATCTTTTATCGCAATTATTTTACAACAGCTCGCCATTTGGAAAGTCGGATTGTGTGATATGATTTGATCTAAATTTATGTAGTTTGTTACTTAATCACTTAATTTATTTTAATTAGAAACTTAACCAACTCGCTTTACCAATTTTACCACAATAAAAAATTACTTCAATAAAGGTCACTCTAATGTTCCCGATGATCTTTATTAAATATTATTTACCTACTTTTATGGGTTTGCTATGAATACCAACAAAGAAAGCGCCGATTGGACCGAACTTTATAGACCAAGAACACTAAATGATATCGTTGGCAACCCAAAGGCAATACAGGAATTGAAAGAATGGGCCCTTGAATGGGAGAGCGGCAATCCAAAGAAGAAAGCCGCGGTGCTGATCGGTAGCCCAGGAACTGGAAAAACGAGCGCTGCTCTCGCCTTGGCGAATGATTTTGGTTGGGGGCTCATTGAAATGAACGCTTCGGACCAGCGCAATGCCGAAGCCATTCGAAAAATTGCGCTCAGAGGCGCAACGACTGATACCTTTACAGATGAGGGGGAATTTCTTTCATCGAAAGAAGGTTGTTTAAAACTTATAGTCCTCGACGAAGCGGACAATATTTTTGGCAAGGAAGACCACGGCGGAATACCTGCGATCGTTGAGCTCATCAAAACAACTAAACAGCCAGTCATCCTTATTGTCAACGATTTTTATGCGTTGAGTAAAAAGAGCGAAGTCATCAAATCTGGAACAAAACAAATCAAATTCAATCGTCTTCATCCAAATTCAATAAAAGCAATACTTAAGAAAATCTCGAAAGATCGCGGACTGAAAATCAGCGAAAGAGCACTTGAGTTAATAGCGGATAATGCAAATGGCGATCTTAGATCTGCGATTAGAGATTTACAGGCGATTGCACTTGGTAGGACAGAAGTCACAGAGAAGGATGTTACAATCTTAAACGAAAGACAAATCATGAAGTCAATGTACGATCTCTTAATCGAGGTGCTTCATGGTACAAATCCCGATAGAGCAAGATCGATTTTCATGGAGGTAAATGAAGCACCTGACTACGTATTACTGTGGATCGACGAAAACATTCCACTCGAATACAGAGATCAGAATGATCTTTATCTTGCATATCATATTTTGGCAAGATCAGACGTTTTTCTGGGAAGGGTCAGAAAAAGACAGTACTACGGGTTCTGGTCATATTCAATCGATCTAATGAGTTATGGTGTTTGCGCCTCAAAAAGTAAGAAATACAAAGAATTTGCAAAATATCGGTTCCCGCTTTATTTGATGAAAATGTCTCGATCAAGGAGCTTACGAACGGTGAGAGATAGCATCTCGGCAAAACTAGGGGCTATCTGTCATTGCTCCATATCAACGGCAAGGGATGAACTATTGCCTTATTTCCAATACATTTTTCATAACGATAGGGATTTCAGAATAAGAATTGCTATTGAACTGGGACTCGACGCTGAGGAATTGGCATTCCTCTTGAATGAGAAGATCGATTCGCATCAGATCAAGCACTTACTTACAGAGATTCAAAAAGTTACTGATTATGAGAGGAAGCCATTCAGAGAAATTGAGACCCTGGGTGTCGATGACGATCGTTCCGTTGAAGACGAACAATCTTCCGAAGATCAGTCGACAAAACAGCGTAGCCTTTTTGAATATTGATGGCATCAGTTGGTTGAATGAGATGAAATCTGAACTTCTTACGATTCTCGAAAAACAACAATACAAAGTATATCACGAGCATGCTGCTGTGAAGCTATGTCACTGGGTAAGAGAGAGCCTATTGCGTAACAGGTTTTGTTATAAACAGGATTTCTACGGAATCAAATCTCACCGGTGTCTGCAAATGACACCCGTCGTGAATATGTGCACACAGAGCTGTCTCTTCTGCTGGCGCGTTCAGGGTTTCGAATCATCCCCGAGTTCTTGGTGCGATCCAGAAGAAATGCTTGACGCTTTGATCGAACAGCAAAGACTTTTGGTATCGGGATTCAAGGGTGATAAGCGATGTGCGATTGAGCGGTGGCAGGAAGCGCGTGAACCTAAACACATTGCAATTTCACTTGCTGGTGAGCCTACATTGTATCCTTTTCTCAGCGACTTCATCGAAGTATGCCATACAAGGGGACTGACGACATTTCTCGTCACAAATGGGACGAACCCCGAAGTTCTCCAGCAGCTGGATCCATTGCCAACGCAGCTATATGTGACAGTCGCGGCACCAAACGAAGAGATCTACAAAAAACTCTGTATCCCAAAGATTCCTGATGGGTGGGAGCGACTCATGTCGACGCTTGAATTACTTCCCTCATTGAATGCAAGAACAGTCATTCGTCATACGCTTGTGCAAGACTGGAATCTGGGATGGGAAGAGGAATACGCAAGACTCGATGAAATTGCTGATCCGACATTTATCGAACCAAAAGGATACGTGTTTGTCGGGCAGTCGAGAGAAAGGATGAGCCTCACAAACATGCCTTCCCACGCATCGATAAGGGATTTTGGGAGAAGACTCGGAAATCTGCTCGGTCTTGAAATTCTCAAGGAGAAGGAAGACAGCAGAGTTGTTTTACTGGGGGAAAAAGGGAGAGAGACAAAAATTCCAAACATCGAGTGATTATTTCAGCCTGACTGTTTCCAGATTCATCGGAGCTCTTGTCTCAACATTGAACTTCTTATACAATGCACTAGCCAGATCAATACACTTATGTTCTTCGCCATGGCACACAATGATTCTTTCGGGCTTGGGTTCTAGCGAGGAGATGTAGTTAATCAACTGTCTTCGATCAGAGTGTCCAGAAAAGCCATCAACCGTTTCGACAGCCATCTTCAATTGGAGATTGATTGGCTTTCCCCTTTCCGTCAAGGTCAGATCTGTCCATCCTTTTTGAATCTTCCTTCCCAGCGTACCCTCTGCTTGATAACCCACAAACACTAATGAACTTCTTGGGTCATCAGCCCATGTTTTGAAATACTCGATGACCGGGCCACCGTTCATCATGCCTCCCGTCGCGAGTACAATACATGGATCTGGGTCATCGCTGATCTTTTCTCGCATCTCATTGCTATCAACCCGCTTGAAGATATCTGAAAGAAATGGATTTTGACCCATTTGGAATATTTGTGTACGAAGCTGGCTGTTGAGATATTCGGGATATGCTGTGTGTATGGCGGTTGCCTCCCATATCATTCCATCGAGATAGACTGGTACGGTCGGCACCTTTGAAGTCCTCATCAATTCTTCCAATACGAGCATAACTTCCTGAGAACGACCGACCGCAAATACTGGAATAAGAACCTTACCGCCTCTAGACAATGTGCGCTCGACAATCTCTTTCAGCTGATTGGCTGCTTCTGCTCTAGATGGCTGCATGTCATGGTGGCCACCATACGTCGATTCAATGACCAGCGTTTCAAGCCTAGGGAATTTGTTTACAGTCGCATTGAACAGCCATGTTCGTTCAAATTTCATATCGCCAGTGAAAGCAATGTTGTACAATCCATCACCAATATGAAAATGTGAAACCGCAGAACCCAGAATGTGTCCGGCGTTTTGGAATGTTAATCTTACGTCTGGCGCGATATCAGTTGTTTCGCCGTATTTTAACGGAATGCAGTGTGCAACGACATCGCGGATGTGAGAGGAATCATAAGGACTCTTTTTCCCCTCTCCGAACGAGACTTTGATATAGTCGAGCTGCAAAAGCGACATTAAATCCCGTGTTGGTGGAGTGCAATAGATCGGACCGTCGTAGCCATATTTGTAGAGTGCTGGAAGCAAACCACAATGATCGAGATGGGCATGCGTGATTACTACACAATCAACCGATTCCAGTGGCTGAATTTCTGGCACGTTAAAATATGGAGAGCCGTTGTTTGGATCGGAGACGTCGACACCACAATCGATGAGAATCTTACTTTCCTTTGTTGAGAGCAGAATGGCGCTCCTCCCGACTTCCCTAAACCCTCCTAGCGCCGTAATTCGAATCCATGTATCCCCTTCCAGACGAGTCCTCATCAACCGTCTTCCAACTTTTTTGAGAAATTCCTTCCGCTGGTCTTGGATATGACGGAGGTAATAACGGATTTCAGAAACGGTCTTCGAAGGAATTGGTGGAGCCCTAACAACCTTCGGCGCCCAACCAACTTCTTTCTTTATTTCATTGAGTAATGCACCATGTTTTCCAATGACGAGACCTGGTGCACCTGCTTCGATGGTGACCTCGCCAGTGTCATGCTCAAAATAGATATCAGTAACTTGAGCTTCTGGAGGGATAATCTGTCGAATTCTTTGCTCCACGCTCTCAGGATCGGCTAGCATTGTTGGATCCGGTCTGATAGCAACCCGCCTGCGCAGCGCTTGCGCGAGTTGTTTCACTATTTCATTGTTTGAGGCAAAAGCCTCCATGTCTTTCGTGTAAACAACAACAACTGGTCCCTCAAAGTCGATTGAGGTGATGCTGATCTCTGGAGGAACAATCTTCCTGACCTGTTCTCTTATTTCCTCAAGTACTTTATCCATGCTCATGATCCTGTCACACTTCGAATTGCTCAGTTTGATAGCAAGTGGGCAGATGCTAACGCTACAACAATCAGGCCTCGATGCCCATTCGTTTCATCCGGTTTTTCACTTCCTCGGCTGGCACTTCTTTATATCCTTCCTTTCCGATCGTCACGATCGTCATACCATCGCCACTAGCCGAGTCACGCTTCATTGCTGCATTGAGCGCCCTGATGGCGAGATCAATTGAGTCATTCATCGAAAGCTCTTTTCGATAATAGTCCTCAAGGACACCATAAGCAAAAGGAGATCCAGACCCAACGGAGACATAATCATCTCTGATCGAGCCGCCTGCAGCATCGATTCCAAACACATGCCCACCGGTTCTATCGACACCACCAACAATCAAGCCCACATAATAATAGCCAGCGATGCCTCCTCCACTCCTCAGAATGTTCGATAGAAGCGTTGCAGCGGACTTCACTGATATGGGAACCCCTCTCTTTAATTTATAAAGTTCAACCTCTGCACGCAGAAATCTTGCTAACAATTGAGCATCACCAACAAGCCCAGCGACGGTCAAACCCAGATTATCATCAATCTTGAAAACCTTTTGGACTTCTTTATGAGCGATCATGTTGCCCATTGTCGCTCTGTGTTCAGACGCCAATACGACACCTTCAGCGTTAACGATACCAATGGTTGTTGTACCTTTCTTAAGTTGTTCATTTTCCATCGAACTGCACCTTCCAAAATCAATTGTTCAAAAGATAGGGCCTTTCTTCGTGTCTCGAATGAAACGGCCCATATATATATTTTATTACTTTTCATACCTTTTTCAGCAAAAACCGAAAGCATGCTGTGATTTGAGATAGATAAAAAATTATCGTATCTCGAAATAAATCTGATTGTTTGTTCATAAATTATCTTTCACACGTTCAAACGAGTCGAAACTGCTTTGGCCAATTATTCATGACCCAATGGGAAATATAAAAGAGTTTCAATTAATCGTCACCTTCCTGATTTTCATTCAATTCGATCCTTCTTTTTCTTTTTGATCGACAAATATTTCTCGAATTAATGATGACAGAAGCATGGCCACAGCAATTCCTGCCAAAATCCCTGTAACTAGCCTCAACGGGTTCGTCGATTCATAGGATGTTAGGAGCTGCAGGGTACCATCTATCACAAGTGGAATGAACATCAAGACGAAAGTGATGGCATTAATCTTTATTTTGGGGACTAATAGGGCAATAAGCATCCCGAGCGTGAGACCGGCAAAAATCCCAAAATCTCTTGCACAAAAGGGCATTTGATTTCCATTTACGAAAAACGATCGATCAGATTTCTGATGGCAATAGATATCACCAATTGTATAGATGATTCGCGGAAGCGGATTCATCTTTTCAACGATATCTGAATTATCGATCTGGCCTACAAATCCGCTCAAATCACTCACGGTGTTGCTTGGCACGAGAAAAGGTGAGATAATAATGATAAGAAACCAACCTACGAATAGAATAAAAAAGCCAATTTCGATTCTTCTTGCGCTTACGTTTTTTAATTTCATTGATTAAGGGGATATGAAAAAATAAGGATATGATGATTGACCCTTGATGGAATTGTTAAAAAAAATCTTATTAAACAATTTACAATTCCTGGCAAAATTCCTTACAGGAACCCATTTTCATTAGCCAATTTTCGAACTCCCGAAGAATCAAGTAGATTCCTCTTTTTTTAGTCATTTATTAGTTGCGCTTGAATTTTTGTGACAATTGCGTGAGTAACGAAAAAAATCAAATAAGAGACTAAGCAAGAGGAAGATTGATAAATGGGTATGGCAACTCAGGTGCGATGATAGAGCTTCCAGAGGATTTAAAGATCCTAAAAAGATTTCACGGACATTTGGGGCCGTATGTTGTAATAGGATACAAAATGGGCAAGATTGGCCGACAGAAGATAAATGGTAAGATATCTGCCATCGTCCGTACTGGCACCAGAAGACCTCTCTCATGTATTATTGATGGGATTCAATTCTCATCTTCGTGCACCCTTGGCAAAGGGAATATTTCGATTATCGATGATGGAAAAGCGCATGCCACATTTGCGGGATCAGGGCTGGTCATTGATGTCATGCTACGCGACGAAATTAAGAAACTAATCGATTCTACGATGTCGCGAGATACAGAGGAGAAAATTGCCGTCGAACTCTTCCATAAAGATAATGATGAATTATTTATCGTTAGAGAAATCGAATCAACCACATTCGGGTGAGGAGTGATGTTCCGATGAACACGATCATCGAGAGAGGCATCCTCCTCCCAAATTGGTAAAGAACTTCATTCCAGCTTCTATCACCAAGAAGAAAAACCGTAAAATACGTTATGATGAAAGTCAACTCGATTAGATAAATTCCAGTAACCAAAATGTTCGAATTAAACATAAGCGTCGCTGATGACCCATAAACATCCACAGCAGAGAAAATACTGCACGTCATGCCTAAAACGACTGGCGCGAAAAAGACGCATGTAGACCTCATCATGTCGACAACTCCACGCAGTCGCTCCTCAATTTTCAATTCACAAGATTTCAAATCGCTGATGTGTTGCGCTAGATTCACTGCTAGCCAGCCCGCTCCTTGCGTGTCGCGATTTGCGCATTTTGCAACGATCTGCATCGCTCCTTTGATCAACGGCGAAATCGGCAATACTGTAATTTCCTCCACAACCACACGCTCGATGTTTTTCCTCATCATTCTTGATTTATGAAGAACCCTTTTCGCAAAATCAGTGAATGGTGAATTGAATCTCGATTCGATGCATTCTTTCAAAGAGATCTCAAAGCTTCCCCCAGCAATCATTCTGTTTCCCATTTGGTAGAGAGCAGTGATGAATTCCTTTTCGTTTTCCCTATTGTGAGATCTTGTTAAATGATCGCCTTTTAATTTCAAAGCGAATAGGAGCGGGGCTGGAATCGATAACATCAATAAGACTACATACGGTTGATCGTCAGCAAGACCTGAAAGGAGGAGAACAAGTATAGCAGCGACGATGGAAAATAATACGAATAACTCGTGTCGTCCGAGGTCAATTCGACTCTTTTGTATAACACTTATTGGATTTCTCGAAAGAATTGAATTTGCGAAAAGAAAGGTCATCGCTGGTAAGATTATTAACAATAGAACATAGGTACCTGTGGGCTCCACTACTGGGGCGATTCCAGTAAGGCTTTCTGAGGATGCCAATGGAAAATAACTCTGAAAAATTAATAGCGGAAAGAAAGATAGAATCATGACTGGCAATAGGATACCAAGCGCGAAAAGAACTAAGGTTGGCACCGTCAGAGATGCAACATATTTCTCAACACCCTCTTTGACTCCACTGATGACAATGGAATTAGCCTTATCGAGAACGCGACTTATGCCTTCCTTTGTTTTTTCACAC
>JANHAK010000034.1 GCA_024464195.1 Methanomassiliicoccales archaeon
AGAAGTTCTCTTCTTCTTCCATCGACCTCAATTGCAACATCGTGAGGGAGCAGAATTTGCTCGCCCTTTTCTTCCAGGAGTTTCTTTGCCGCTTCGAGATCCTCCTGACTCAAACCAGCAGAAAGCGCGTCCTCATTCGTTTTCCCGAGATCCACACCTCTTGCTTTTAAGAAAGCATTCGCCGATAAACCGACGAGGATAACCATCGTCGCTATCTTCTTACTAATCAATCGTGAAACGACAGCAACAATATCGGCCACTTTTGCCCCACCAAGTACGAAGACCGATGGCTTTGCAGGGTTCTCGAACAATTTCTTCAGTGCGGAGAGTTCTTTTTCCATTAATCGCCCTGCGGCTGATGGAAGGACTGCTGGGAACCCGACAAGCGAACAATGAGCCCTATGAGAAGCGGCAAATGCGTCGTTGACATATAGGTCTACGATTGGTGCAAGAACAGTGACAAGTTCCGATTTTGCGTGCTCCTCCGGCGATTTCTTTTCCTGCTCGTATGTCAATTCCCTTACATTCTTCAAAATGATCGCTTCGCCTGACTGGAGTTCTCTGATCGCATTGATCGCTTTTTCGCCGGTGAGATCGTCCACATAACGAACCTCTTTGCCCAGGTGTTTGCTGAGGACGGCGGCGTGTCTGTCGAGAGGGATAAAATCCCAATCGCCAGGTCGTCCCTGATGCGCCAGGATGACCACCTTGGCATGCTTGCTCAGCAACTCCCTCACCGTTGGAACTATCTGTCTTATGCGGTTATCGTCCTCAATCTCTAGTGTATCTCTTTTCAATGGGCAGTTGATGTCGACCCTAAGCAGCACAGTTTTGTGCCTTACATCGAAATCATCGAGGGTGTTGTACTCTTTCATGGCCATACCTCAAACGATGTATGAAAGGAAATCAACAAGCCGACTTGAATACCCCCATTCATTGTCGTACCAGCATAGCACCTTGACTAAATTACCTTTTTCCTTTGCAACCATAGTACTCGGAGCGTCGACGATTGATGAGCGCGAGTCGCCAATAATATCAATAGAAACGATCGGTTCTTCCGAATAGCCTAGTAAGCCTTTCATGGAGCTTTCAGCGGCCTTTCGCAAAGCCTCGTTTACCATATCTCTATCAACACTTTCCATGACCATAGCAGTAAGATCTGTAATCGATCCGTCAGGAACAGGTACGCGAAGCGCAACGCCATTAAGTTTCCCGTCCAGTTCAGGCAAGACCTGAGAGACGGATCTCGCAGCGCCAGTTGTCGTCGGAACGATAGAGAGAGGAGCTGCTCTTGCCCGTCTTAAATCGGTATGCGGAAAATCCAGCAATCTCTGATCGCCAGTGTAAGCGTGGACCGTCGTCATAAGGCCAGAAATTATTCCAAAGTTGTCGTTTAGCACTTTCGCAGGTAGCACAACACTGTTCGTCGTGCACGATGCCATTGAAATAATATGATGTTTTTTCGGATCGTAAGCTTCTAGATTCGCTCCGAGAACGACAGTAATGTCTGGGTTCGTTGCCGGTGCAGTAATGAGGACTTTCTCTGCACCAGCATCAAGATGGAGCTTACACATCTTTCTATCCGTGAAAAAACCTGTTGATTCGACGACGACATCGATTTCCTCGCGAGCCCAAGGTAATTTCGATGGGTCTTTTTCAGACGTGAACTTGACGATTCGACCGTTGATTAACAAATTGCCACCAGCTGACTGAATATTTGCATTGAGCTTTCCATGCACGCTGTCGTATTTCAACAAATATGCAAGCGTCTTTGAATCAGCAAGATCATTCACTGCCACAATTTCGAAATCATTGAGATAATTTTCACGCCGGAGAGCACATCTAAAGAATGATCGTCCGATTCTGCCAAAACCATTGATCGCAACCCTGATCGTCATACGCAATTATAAGAGAGCTAAAGGGGTAAAAAGGGTTGCTTTTGATGGAATGTCCCAATCATTTGCCTATGCCAAGGCTCCTGTCAGTTTTCCTGATCGATCTCATGGGATCCCTTTCAAGCTTCATCATGGCCCTGATACAATCAATGTTCTCAGGTATCACATCGCTTTCTTGGTGTACTGCCTGATAATAATAAAGCGTGCTGTTAACAACTTTAACCCCATCCTCCCAAACGATAATCTCCATGAAATCGCCACGAGGCCGGTTAAGATCCCTCGCTAGTTCCATGATCTGCGCGGAGGATTTGATTCCGTGCTTACCACTTACAAATTTAATTCTGGGGACCTTATCCCAGACCGATAGAATATCTTCGTCTTTTGCTTTCTTCTTCAAATCGACGGCGAGGCAATGGATGTGCATTTGCGTTGTCGGCGTTACTACCGCCATTGTCTGGATATTGAGCCACGGCATGATCGTTTGGACATCAGGTCCGTGATGTGTTGGTAGTTTCAGAGTTGGTTCGATCGCATTAAGGGCCGCACCCTTACGGTCTGCTGGATCCGCACCTCTCCGTATCAAGGCGGCAAATACCTTTTCGATACCAAACACCTTGTCGATTGGATAAAGCGTTCTTATTAAACCAGTTGTGTTGCAGCTGACGACGCGCACAAAACGCGCACCCCAGGCTTCGTGATAATTTGCAAAGGAATTAAATGATATTCCAGCAACGCCGTGCTTCTCACCGCCCTGAAAAATCGCCTTGACGCCTGCCTTTTCGTACATCGGTTTGTAAACGGCTCCGACATCACCTGGCGTCGCGTCAACGATAATATCGACTTTGGAGAGCAAATCTTCGAGCGTTCCAGCAACCTTTATACCGTCTTTTTCAAAGGCTTCGATGTGTTCCGGTCTAGCGGCGTATAAGGGGATTCCCTCCTTGATTGCAAGTCTTGCCTCGTAGCTCGGTCTCGTTTTCGTAACACCTACAACTTCCATATCATCTTGTTTTGCGATAGCGAAAGCTATTCTCTTGCCAATCGTGCCGTAGCCGTTAATGCCAACTTTCACCTTCATATTTCTCTTCCTCGCCGCACAAACATTAACGGAAATCGACATTTGAATTGTGATTTCCCGTTTCGGAATCTAAATCGCAATATTTGAATCTGAGCGGTTCTCTCATTTATTAAAGATTCCAGTACTTTTTCTGAACGTTGACAACCCTCTCAACAGACTCCTTATCGATAGTGGCGACATCCCTGCCATCATCTCTCATCATGGAGATTTTCTTGTCACAAATTAATCCAGCAAGGCCAGCAAGGACCTCTGCCGTTGCCTCAAGATCGTATCCTCCCTCGAGAATGAATGCGATCTTCCGATCAGGCGATATATCGATCAATTTTCGACAGAGTTCCAGATAACCCGTCGATGAAAGTTTAAGCGAAGCAATTGGATCAGCGTAATGAGCGTCGATACCAATGCTCACAAGCAGGCATTCTGGCTTATACTGTTCAAGAACAGGTTTGATGATTTTATCGAATGCAAAAAAGTAGGTTCCATTACCGACGCCACTCCTCAGCGGAATGTTGATCGTATATCCCTCGCCAGCACCTGTGCCAACATCTTCAGCAGCACCACTACCTGGATAAATTCCATACTGGTGAGTCGAAATGAAAAGGACTCTGTTATCGTCATAGAAAATATCCTCAGTACCATTCCCATGGTGGACATCGATATCAACGATCGCGATTCTATCAAGAAAGAGTTTTCTGGCGGCGATTGCTATGTTGTTAAAATAGCAAAACCCTCCACAAAAATCCCTGCCTGCGTGATGTCCAGGTGGTCTCACTAGCGCGAGAGTTGGTTCACAGCAATTGTAAGCAATTCTTGCAGCAGTAATCGCACCGCCTGCAGCAAGAAGAGCGATTTCATATGTTTCTCTGCGAATATACGTATCTGGATCAAGAAATCCTTCTTTCGCCGTTCTGATTCTCTCGATAAGATCTTTCGTATGGACGAGCAACAGATCTGTCTCGGTGGCTGGCTCAGGTTTGATGACATCTTTCCAGACACCAGTATCCATCATTTTCCTTACCGCGAAAACAAGTCTATCGGGACACTCGGGGTGGCCGCTGTATTGAAGGTGGTCAAGGTATTTTTCGTGAAAGATAATCGTCATCTAAGTATAAAGAAGAATTAATCATTAAAATACTTGGCCCAAATGCCATAGGTAAGATCACTTTTAAACTATGATCAACACACTCCTAATACATTTAAACATTCTATAACCCCCTGACTCTGCTCCAATATGCGAATTACTAGCAAGCATTAAATAGTCGACTGGAGATAAAGGTTGAACGTGTTTAAAATGACCACGCGCTTTGATATTTCGGTGATTTCTCGTATTAGCGCAGTGGTGATCATAATTAGTTAGAGGCATCCTGATAAGGGATGTCCTCACCCATTGTCGAATTATGGAGGGTAGCTTTTGAGAGGATCAAAGGCAGTTTTAGAGTTACTTGAAAGACATGGCGTCGAGGTCATGTTCGGATTACCAGGAGGCACCACGATTCCCCTATACGACGACCTTCTGGATTCAAAGATACGTCATGTGCTCGTCCGTCACGAGCAATGTGCGGCACACATGGCTGACGGATACGCAAGGGCGACGGGACGACCTGGCGTATGCACATCGACATCGGGACCTGGCGTAACGAATCTCATGACAGGCGTGGCTACAGCATTTGTGGATTCCTCGCCAATGCTTGTGATCACAGGTCAAGTCGCTACCCACCTTATCGGTAATGATGCTTTTCAAGAGGCCGATTCGTTCAGCTTAATGATGCCGATCACTAAACACAATTTCAGAGTTCTCGATCCAAAGGACATCCCTGAAGCGATCAAACGAGGATTTAAGATCGCTACCACAGGGAGATACGGACCCGTCCACGTTGATTTACCCGTTGACGTAATGCGTGCGGAGGTGCCGGATGAATTACTCGAAAAAGAGTTTCACGTGGCAAAGCCGATGGAAGACCTATCAGATCTCCCCGAGGCGCTCAAAATGTTGCGCGAAGCCGAGAGGCCATTGTTGCTTGTCGGCGGAGGAGTCATTTGGGCCAACGCTTCTCGTGAAGTGCTTCAACTCGCTGAGAGCCTAATGGCACCGATTGTCACGACGATCATGGGCAAAGGTGCGGTTCCGGAGAGTCACCCTCTCTGCCTCGGCGTCATAGGCATGCACGGTCGAGAGGTTGCCAGAAGAGCATTCCTTGATTGCGACGTACTTCTAGCCATTGGCACGCGATTTTCTGACAGAAGTGCGGGTAATCAAAGTATCCTTTCAGACAAAGTGAAAATCATCCATATTGACATCGATGCTGGCGAAGTCGGAAAAGGCATGCATACAAGAGTTAGGCTGATCGGCGATGCAAGAAAGATATTGAAGGCAATCATCGCTGGGCTCAGCGCCTCAAAGGGAGAGACACCGTGGTCCCTTCGGATGAAAGCGTTGCGAGAGGAGTGTGAATGTTGCATCGATCTCGGCGGCAACCCGATCAAACCGCAAAAGGTCATTTACGAACTCAATAAAATCATGCCCGATAATGCGATTGTTACCACGGAAGTTGGACAGAATCAGATGTGGGCCGCGCATTTCCTCAAGGTTCGTCATCCACGGCAGTTCATAACGTCTGGAGGATTTGGAACGATGGGATTTGGATTCCCGGCGGCTTTGGGCGTTAAAGTCGCTTTTCCAAACAGACCTGTTATCGATATTGCAGGTGATGGGAGTTTGCAAATGGTCTTCCAAGAATTCGCAACAGCCGTTTGTGAGAATCTTCCTGTCATGGTCTGCCTTATGAATAATGGGTGGCTTGGAATGGTTAAGCAATGGCAAAAACTGTTCTGGGGAAAGCGATATAGTGGCACGGAGTTAAAGAATAATCCCGATTTCGTTAAGCTTGCCCAGGCATTCGGAGCTGATGGCGTTGTGGTGGAGAAGCCATCAGAATTGAGAGAAGCATTGGAACGAGGTTTGAGATCTGACGTGCCTTTCATCGTCGACATTCATGTCGATCCAGAAGAAGATGTTCTTCCAATGATTCCACCAGGTGGTGGTAAAGATCTTGTGAGGGGGCGCTGCAAATGGAGATCATAAGAATTATCGGTGAGAATACTCAAGGAATTTTTCCGAAAGTTCTGTCAGAGCTCGTACGAAGAAAAGTTGAAGTAAACAGAGCGTTCGTCGATAGGAGCAATGGAAAAATTGAGATGATCATCGAAGTCAGGAATTCGTCTCTCAACGGAAAGCTCCTTCATTCACTTCGAAATCTTCAGGATGTCATTTCTGTCGAGTACCTCAAGGAGAAATACATTTGCCACTTGGAGCTTTCGCCTGGGGAAAATTCTCAAACGACATTCGTTGAACCGTTTGGCAAAGCTTACTAGCAAGGAGAGTTGAAAGCGAATCTTGTTTATATTTGACATACTTTATGGTCGCAAATCAAATTGGATAGGTGAGATGTATATGGCGAAAATCTATCATGATAAGGATGCAGATCTAAATGTCTTAAAGGGCAAGAAAATAGCTGTTCTCGGTTACGGAAGTCAGGGAAGAGCCCAGGCTCTTTGTCTCAGAGACAGTGGATTAAATGTTGTCGTCGGTGTGAGAAAAGGTGGAAATTCCTGGGAGCAAGCCAAGAAAGATGGCATTACGGTCGCTGAGATTCCGAATGCTGTCAAGAATGCGGATGTTGTTATGATGCTCCTTCCGGACGAAGTCCAAGAAGAAGTCTACAACAAGTATGTCCTTCCAAATTTGAAGGAAGGGTGTGCGCTGGATTTCGCGCATGGGTTTACTGTCGTCTATGGTCAAGTCAAACCGCCGAAGAATGTCGATGTTATCATGGTCGCGCCGAAATCGCCTGGTAAAAGGGAACGGGAAGTCTTTCTGGAAGGTTTTGGCGTACCTGCTCTCATCGCAGTGGAACAGGATTACACTGGGCACGCAAAGGAGATCGTTCTTGCACTCGCGAAGGGCATTGGGTCGACGAGAGCTGGTGTCATTGAAACTACTTTCCATGAGGAGGCCACTTCCGATCTCTTTGGAGAGCAGGCAGTTCTTTGCGGCGGTGTCACCGGGCTGATCCTCGCCGGTTTCGATACACTTGTGAAGAGAGGATATCAGCCAGAACTCGCCTATTTTGAATGCCTCCACGAGCTCAAGCTCATCGTTGATTTGATCCAAGCAGGTGGACTCGTACACATGTGGAAGAACGTTAGTAACACGGCTGAATTCGGAGGCCTCACGCAGAGGGATTACATTATTACTGAGGAAACGAGAAAGGCGATGGATAAGATGCTCGATAAAATCCTCTCAGGCGAGTTTTCTAAGGAATGGATCGCCGACTGGAAGAATGGCCTCAAGAGAATGAAAGAGTTGGAGAAGCAAGAATCCGAGAGGCTAATCGAAGTTGTGGGTAGGGAAATCAGATCACTCTTCGAAATGAAAAAAGAAAGCGAGTGATTTCCTCGCTCTCCTTGTTAAAAACCATTTCTTTTCCACTTTCTTTTTCATCTCTTAAGAAATGATAATTATTCCTTACTTTCATGACCGATTGGTGATTGAGTGACAAGACGGGTGAAGATGATTACGCCACATGATGAATTCCTTATTGAATTGAACGATACGAATACCGCTGAGGCGATCTGGAACGCTCTTCCTTTTGATGCATACACAAACACATGGGGTGAAGAAATCTACTTCGAAATTCCTGTAAGGATGAAATTGGAACGCAGCAAGAAGGTCATGGAAATCGGTGAGGTTGCCTACTGGCCTGACGGAAATGCACTTTGCCTTTTCTACGGTCCGACACCTGTAAGCGATGGTGAGTCCCCAGTCGCGATCTCGCCGGTCACACCTGTTGGCAGAGTGTTAGGAGATCCTAAAAATCTAAGAAGAGTTGGTGATCGTATGAAGGTCACCCTCGACCGCTTCTAATTATATGAATCGATCCGTGAGGCAGCTAATTTCCGCCGATAAGTTCTAAAGATTCAATACTCACTGTTGGTACAATACATGATTTTACCACCGTTGCATCGTTGGCGATATCCTTCACCTTCATCAACGCTTCAAACATATTGCCAACTAGAAGTGCGTGGTTAATCGTCTGAATGATGTCCCCCTTTTCAATGACCGATCCGCATCTCACTTCCATTGCAAATGCCCCATTGATTGGATTAACCTCGGGTGCAGCGACCCGTTCGATTAATATGCCATCATCGATTGAAGAAATTAGAGAATCTCTGCTCTTCTTTCCTGGCACCAAGACAAGGTTAATAGGACTGATCGACAGAGGCGTTCTGTAAATGCCATGAGCATCTATAGGATTCCTTCTCAATCCATTACCGGAAGATTTCGCACCTTCGAGCGTCGCAGTGTAACAATCGTAGATGAATTGCCTGAGTACACCTTTTTCAATGATTGTTTTTCTTGCTGTTGGTGTGCCTTCGTCATCAATTGATGATGACAAAATACCTCTTTCGTCACCAGGATCGTCAAGAATTGTGACCATCGATGATGCCACTGTCTCACCAATTTTATTTGCCCACGCGCTTCTTTTCCTGTGAACATTCTCACCATCAATCGCATGACCGACAGAGGTCAGAAGCATTTCTGCGAAATTGGCGGGAGTCAATACTGTGTCACCGACGCGTCGACCCCTGAAAGGCACCGCCTGGGCAGATTTCTTCGCCCCCTCTTTGAGGGAATTTCCAATCGCGAAGGGATCGACATCGCTCAAATGAGTTGAATAAAACTCTTCGATACCTTCTCCCGGCATGTCACCATCTGCCTTAGTGGTAAATCTTAGATAAAGCATCGTGCACCTGTGAGAAGCGTCGACACCATTTGAGTTTACAATTCTCAGTTCAATTGTTGAGACTCTTAGTAAACCAAGTGGTACTTCGACCTTTCCCTTTTCAGTACAACAATTCACAATGGAACTCGCGATCTCCGCTAATTCCTCAGTCGTCGCCGACTCGATTCGTTCGTCGAAAACCTTCGGTGCAAGAGCAATCTGACCACC
>JANHAK010000035.1 GCA_024464195.1 Methanomassiliicoccales archaeon
TGTCTTCGTATCAGAGTTTCAACCACCAGCAAATCTAATTAGACCGCTTGCGAGAGCTGTGATGGATTGGACAGAAGAACATAGGTGCGGGATGGTAATTTCCCCAGAAGGTCTCATTGTTCAGTCTGAACCGGATCGGGAATACAAGGAAACTGGGAAAATTGATACAGAAATGGATCTGATCAATCGTGTCTGGGGAATCGGTTCAACCGAAAGAGCGAACGAAGTTTTGAAAAACAATGGTATTCCTTTTTTTGAAAACGGCGTTGTTGTCGGTCTAGCGAGTGTCTTGTTAAATGAAGGCGTGTACAGAGATTTTGATGTTTTGTTATTGTTGTCGGAAGCGAGTGCAGACTATCCAGACGCGAGAGCGGCCGCTGCTGTGACATCGGCAATCGATAAGATCTTGCTTCATACCGAAATCGACGTCAAGCCGCTCCTCGACGAGGCGGTAGTGATCGAAGAAAAATTAAAAGAAATGTACAGAAAGGCCGGCAAGAAAGAAGAACTGACAAAAATGCGATCAATCATGTACGGGTAGGTTGAATAATGATCCTATATCCTCCCTCGATCTTTTCCATTTCAAATCGCGTATTCATGAACTTACCTATCAGCCAGATTTGCGTTTCGAGATGTTTTGAGATTGTTCTTACACGGAATGTTGATTCGTCAGGGGTTAGCGCGAGATAAGGCAAGATCTGGTCACTTGCGTGAACATCGAGCGTACCAGATCCAGAGATTTCATCTTTAAGTGAGTTCGCAGCGCTCGCTCCTACTAACTCGGCTGGTAATCCCTTCTCGCCAATGGCATCTGCGCCTAGTATTGTATGCTCGTATTCGGCAAAAAGGCAGATCCCTGTACCAGTTGAGATACCTGATGAGGCTTCATTCTCGATCTCAATACTGCCGAAATCGATCAACGATTTTTTCACCGAATGAATCATCCGTAAACAGATATGTGTTGGGAGATTTTGGGAAAAACATCTGCCTCCTATCCTTCTCAACTGGCCACGATCTTCAAGATCCAGCGGCACGAGTTTCTTGGCAGGAGAGATCTCAACTAATACTTTTCCTCCCCCTTCTGGATAGAAGCCTCGTGCAATGATTTTCATTTTCACGTCTATTCCAATCTTCTTTAAGAGTGGAAATAACACTAAATCATAATAGTCAACAGATGGGGACCATCTTACATTCGTTCCACCAGAAATTTCCATGGTCGTTCTTGTTTCAGCCATGATCGCTGGCAACATGCATGCCTGAAGGACGAGGGAGATGCTACCAGCTGTGCCAACATCGATCTTGAACATCCCCCCTTGAACTTTTCCAGGTCGAAATATAATTTCAGTTGAACCAACTTTTGCCCCTTCCAGCTTACCTCTAGAAATCAGAGCGACACCGTTAATCGCAGCGAGGTGTTGTGGTGCGAGACCGGGATTCGGTCTTCTAGCTCTAATGTTGTAGATTCGCGTCTCTTTGCCGGTTAGTGCGGCAAATGCGATAGCGCATCTCACGAGTTGCCCGCCGCCCTCTCCATATGAGCCGTCGATTTCGATCATAAGTCTCCTCTCGCGATGAGAGCACTGGTTTATCAACAAATCCTTTGGTGGTGCTCATTATTATCTTTCTTTTTCGAAATGACTTTCCAAAGTTCTGCCGCTAGCGTTGCAGACATCCCAATAGCGATCACGATCACCCACTCTTCAAGCCCTATCGGTGTCGTCTTAAATATGGGGTTGAGTGGAGGTGTATAGATAACGAGCAATTGCAGCAAAATCGATGCAAGAAATGCGTAGACAACCTTAACATTTGAGCGCAACCCAAGCTCAAAAATTGTCCGTTTCTCCGATCTAGCGGAGAAGACATAGAATAGCTGGAAGAACACAATTGTGCAAAATGCAACGGTTCTTGACCGTGTCACATCTCCAGTCTCCATGTATTCAAGATAGAATGACAATATCGTGCCAATTGCCATGATGGATCCAATTGCTACGATACGGTAACCCATACGCCTCGTGATCGGTTTTTCTTTAGGATCTCTCGGTGGCTCTTTCATAACGTCTGGTGATGTTGGTTCGACGCCGAGTGATAACGCAGGCAAGCCATCAGTGACGAGATTCATCCAGAGTATTTGGATCGGGACGAGGAATGGTAGGAATTCAGGATCTGCGAAAATAAGTGTTGCAAGAAACATCGCTGCGACTTCACCGGCATTGCAAGAAAGAAGGTATTCGACAAATCTCCTGATATTATTATAGATGCCCCTCCCCTCTTCCACGGCATGAACGATCGAGGCAAAGTTATCATCCGTGAGCACCATTTCAGAAGCTTCTTTTGAAACATCAGTTCCTGTGATGCCCATGGCGATACCGATATCCGCTTTCTTTAAAGCTGGTGCGTCATTAACTCCATCACCAGTCATCGCGACGATTTCTCCATTTCTCTTCAGAGCTTCCACAATCTTCACTTTGTGATCTGGAGCCACACGCGCAAAGACAGAGACTTTCTTCACTCGCTCTCTGAGTTCTTCCATCGTCATTGTCTCGAGTTCCCTGCTGGTAAGAACTTCAGCTTCATTGCGATTGGCGATGCCCATTTCTTGAGCGATTGCTTTCGCAGTCAATTCGTGATCGCCAGTGATCATAATAACACGGATTCCCGCTTTTTTTGCCTTTTCAATCGCCTCGATTGCTTCTTTCCTCGGTGTATCAATCATGCCAACAAGGCCAAGGAAGACAAAATCTCTCTCAATCACAACCTCATTTTTAGAGAATTCTGGCATTTCTTTCATCGCGATTGCGAGAACACGCAAGGCTCTTTTGGCCATATCTGAGTTCTTTTCTAGTATTTTCTTTCGTTCATCTTCTGAAAGTTCAACGATTCGTCCATCCTGGTATCGCTTGTTGCACAAACAGACGGTCGATTCCGCAGCACCTTTCATAAATGCAAAGATCTCTTGACCGTGCTCATGAATCGTTATCATTCTCTTCTTGACTGAGTCGAAGGGCAATTCGAAAATTCTTGGGAACTCCTCGTTCAGTTCTGAAATGTTAATGCCTGCTTTCTGCGCAAGAACGAGAAGGGCGCCTTCTGTCGTATCGCCGCTAATCCTCCACCGCCCTGACTCAGATTCGAGCGACGCATCATTGCATAAAGCGCCAGCTTTGAGCAACCAAGCAAGTTCTTCGATCGTGAGAGGGTCGATTTTTTGTGATCCCTTGCTAAAGTCACCAACTGGTATAAAACCTTCACCAGCGACATAGATGGTCTCTCCCGTATAAATTTCCCGGACGGTCATTTCGCCTTTTGTGAGCGTACCAGTCTTGTCCGTGCAGATCACTGTTGCGCTGCCTAGACTTTCAACGGCTGGTAATTTTCTGATCAACGCATTTCTTCTTGCCATGCGTTGTAGGCCGAGAGCAAGGCTTATTGTAACGATAGCGGGTAATCCTTCTGGAATTGCGGCGACCGCCAAACTTACGGATGTGAGAAACATTTCCCCGATAGAGACATTTCGCAATATCCCAACGATAAAAATAAAAATAGATACGAAAAGTACCATAATTCCCAGTTGCTTTCCTAATGTCGCAAGCTTCTTCTGAAGAGGGGTTTCTTCATCTTCTTCTTGTATCATATGGGCAATTTTTCCAAGTTCTGTCTCCATGCCCGTCGATGTAACAACTGCGGTACCTCTTCCATATTCCACGATCGACCCTGCGAAGACCATGTTTCTTCTATCGCCGAGGAACGCTTCTTTTTCCACAAGTGCATCAGCATTCTTAGAAACTGGCACCGATTCGCCAGTTAAAGAAGCCTCATTGACTTTTAGATTGATAGCATCGATCAGTCTAGCATCCGCCGGGATCTTGTCCCCAGTCTTGATAACGATGATATCTCCTGGCACAAGCTCTCTCGACGGGATATCCTTCTCAAAACCGTCTCTGATCACTGTCGCATCTGGTGAGGTGAGTTTCTTGAGCGCTTGCAAAGTCCTTTCAGCCTTGTATTCCTGAAAAAACCCTAAAATCGCATTGAGAACAACAATTACCATGATAACTGCAGCATCGAGCCATTCCTCAGTTGTTCCCTGAATTGTTGCAATTGCGCCAGAAATAACCGCAGCGACGATCAGAATGATGACCATTAGATTTTTGAATTGACCAATAAAGATTTTCAAGGGATTGATGGCATACGTATTTGCAATTTCATTTGCCCCGAACTTTTCCAGTCGCAATAGGGCTTCCTTCTCACTCAATCCTTTTTCAGGATTAGTATTTAGAGAAGCTAATACCTCGTCTTTGCTTAGAGAGTGCCATTCTCTTACCATCGATCGGAAACTCAACTACCTCCTTAAAAAAGCACCGATAAGTGTACTCGATCTCCGAGACTGAATCAAAGTGCTTTGTGCAACTATCGCCAGTGTGAGGAATCGTAATTGAATTCGAATGACTGTGCAACTGAAAAATCTTGAACAGTTCAGACAAATTACGAAAAATTATCTGTTCGACGATCGTCCATGCTGGGAAATGTATTAATATTGACTCATATCATTATAGCTCTGGAGGGATGCACACTTGATACAGTCGCGTCAGAAGGGGTTTATATTGTGCATTAGGGAATTTTACTCGCCAACCTACCCATTCGAATTCTCAATTGCCCATCGCTCGTTAATCAAATCGACCAATATATCCCCACTCATGTTAGATCTGTATTGATGAGAGGGGCCATGCTAACACCAGACAATATGATGTTGGAGATTGGCGCTGTTATGCTCATCGCATTTATAGGCGCCACAATCGCCTCGAAGTTGAAGCAGAGTGTTATTCTTGGCTATATCATTGTTGGCATCATCATCGGTCCTCATATTCACCTCCAACTTGGTCCGCTAACTTATAATGGCATCATCAAAGACACAACAATGATCGATTTCCTCTCGTACCTTGGTCTTATTCTTCTCATGTTTTTCATTGGACTGGAATTTTCTTTTAGCAAGGTACGAAAGACAAAGTCGTCAGCTGCGATCATTGCGATGTTCAATCTCGGCATCAACATGTTTACTGGCATTATGTTGGGAACAGCGATGGGCTGGCCAATCATCGATACGGTTTTTCTTGCCGGCATCATTTCGATGAGTAGCAGTGCAGTAGCAATGAAATCAATCATTGAACTCAAAAGGTTAGCAAACCCAGAAACGGAGTTTCTCATCGGAATTTCTGTGACTGAAAGTTTCCTTTCAATGGTCCTTCTAACGATTATTGCTGGTTTAATGATCAAGGACGGAACTGAACCTGTGAATTTGACATCCCTTGCGATAGGGATCATCGTTTTTTATGTATTCTTCGTTTTTCTTGCACTTTGGGTTATACCGAAGACGATCCACCATCTTAGAAGAATTAAAAATGATGAGATGTTCGTCCTCTTTGCACTTGGTATCGTTTTCCTTGCCGCTGCTTTCGCGGAAATTTCTGGAGTACCAGCAATTATCGGAGCGTTCTTTATAGGAATGGTATTTGCAGAAACGAAAGTTTCCGAGAGATTTGAGGAGAAGATCGTACCTTTCAGAGACGCGTTCGTAGCTGTCTTCTTTGTATCTTTTGGGATGTTGATCGATCCTCTTATGTTCGTTGATATTTGGTGGCTGATCGTCGCAGCAGTCGCACTTGTGATTCTCAATGATTTTATTCTCACCGCTGCGCTCGCATATTTACTCGGTTTTTCTTCGAAAGCTTCCGTATCGATAGGAAGCGCACTCTGTGGAAGAGATGCTGAATCCGTAATGTTTGCGAGCGTCGGTAGCAGGGCTTTTGGTGCGACGAAAGGCGCAATTCTTTACCCCTTTGCGGGAGCACTCTGCTTCGTGACGAGCGCGATTACCCCATTCCTAATGAGAAATAGTTTGAAATTTGCTGGTAAACTTTCTTCAAAACTTCCTGCATATGTGAAATATGGCGGTGCTGTTATATCGAGGACATTAGCGAAATTAGTCATGCCTTCGACTCTTCCAATCAGACAAAAATCGAAGGGAATTGGTATTCTTCTTTTTGTTTACTTTCTATTTCTTTGTGCAACTGCTGTGACGACTAGCTACGCGCACATCTTAATGTTCTCGATCGGAATCCTCTTAACGATCATCTTGCATTTTGCTTTTTCATCTGAGATTGCCAGGATTGTAAGGAGTGCAAATTACTCAAATCTCAATCTTTCACAGAGGGACAATCGGGTTACTACCAGATTTGTTTCCTCATTTCTTTCCGGGGGACTCATTGCAATGATCTTGGCTGCATTTCTTTATCCTTATTATTGGCCACTGACGCTCATCGCACTTTTTGCTTATCTTGTCTGGATTATCATCACAATGAAGCGATTTTACCGGCCAGTATCGAGTCGACCGGTAGCAATCAGCGGGCTTGTCGCCGATGACGAATTTCCGTCATTTGGCTGCGGGATTGAGAACAAGAATGCTGCAAAGATCACCTCACGAGATAAGTGAAGCCAAATAGGCGGGATTCTCTTATTCGATCGTTTCTTGGGACGAGTTGAACATCATTTATGCCTCCATAAATCCCCTTTTTCTGAAATAGTAATAAATGAAGGTTCATGCCTCTACTCGAAACCACTCGTTGATTATGGATTGATTCTGGGTTATTTTGTAGAATCTTCTTTGAATATAGAAAGAATGGATCGAGATCTAATAATGACAGTGACCTGATATCACATACACTCGTGCGATTAACGGCAATAAACCTCAAAGTGCGGCTGCCGGGATTCGAACCCGGGTTTGAAGCTTGGGAAGCTCCAGTCCTAACCACTAGACTACAGCCGCTCGCGCCCTAATCGCATTTCAATCAATAATTCTTTTCCGCTTTTAATCTCTTTGATTTCATGCGCGGTGCAGAAGTCTTCTCAACTCACGGTTTCCAGCTGGCTAATTATGTTCCAGATCAAGGTTCTGCCATGAAGGGGAATGTTTGGATCATTTGCCAGTTCATCTAAAATAAAAATGGCGCTTGCAGCCCTCACATCAAGCGCTTCATTTTGCTGTAAAAGGCGCTCCTTCGCTTCTGTCGCTCCCCGCCTAATGTTCCTTGGCACCGATGTATCTTCGGCCAGCTGGTCAAGAATTTCAATGATTTGCTTGAGTTTGGTATTTTGATCCATATAATCACCTCCTTCACCTACAGTGTGTTTCCGTCATTCACTTCTTGGTGTATCATCAGACCTTTGACCATTTGGCGACTCCGTTTTCAACTCTCCTCTTTCTTTGAAAGTCATCACAACCATCATAGTTTTTATCTCTTTGATTCCCTGGATGTTGGCAATTTTCTCGACAAGAAATCTCTTCAGTTGATTATAGTTCTGAAATTTCACCTTTGCAATGATATCTGTGTCGCCAGTAACCAAGAAGACATCTTCCACAACTTCGTATTCGGATATCCGCTCTGCTATTGCATCCGCCTCTTTTGTATCAATTTTCAAATTTATGAGTGAGGTCACCTGGTCATCACCGTAATAGTTCGACATAACTGTGTCGTATTCCGTTTTCTCCTTATCCTGCAAATCGAACACCTCCTCTTGAGCGAATCTCAATGGCATACGGGCTCACAGGCGCAGGATGCTATGCGCGCTTTAAGCGGGCGGAATGCAGAGCCCTGGAAGATCCCTAGCCAGTCGTCTCAAATTCTTCCTGGAGATCAATAATTACTTGTTCAAGAACTTCTTCGAGACTCGAACTACGATATTCTCTTAATCCGCCAATGTCGCTTTGAACTCTGGCTACATACGTCGTGTTGCTTTTTAGGAACTCAACATTGCAAAGGGTCTCTTCCATTTTTCATCCACCTCCAGCCAACATCCTGAGAGGTCACCAACGTGCGGCACATATATGGCTTGATATATAATGATTTTTACACGACAAAGGTCGTTCCGATGGCGGCTTGATAATTTGCTAAGAACCTTTCATCGAATAATTAAATTCTTCCAGTTCAATGCAGGTTTGATCTTATTGAACATTCTGAACGATTTTCTCACTCATCTGAAAAACTAGCTTTCTTATGATCTCGTTTGTGCTAGATCAAGATAAAAAATAATTAATCTTGGTGCTTGGGGTGGAAAGATTACTTCTATTGTTTTAGAGTGAACGCTGCCCTAAGTTCAAAGCAGCGGATGCAAAATTGGATTGACAACTCTCCTGAATCAAGACAAATCATCAGCTACATGGCTTTTTAGCCGGAAAATTAGGCATCACTCGTAATGTTTTGGTGTATGGAAATGCGGGTCTGCGACTACACTAACTTTAACCACAAAGGCAAGCTTGAAGCGATCGCTGCCGATCATTTAGGCGATCAGCGGAAATAAGGACATCGATTGCCATCGAGTGGATGTCATGAAACTGTCGTTGCTTTGATCGGATTTGATAGGAATTTACTAATATTTTGAGGCCAAATCTATAGAGTTTTTCGAAGATTGATCGTTCGAATTCTTTCGCCCTTCACGAGGGCATCGAAGAATTTTTTCCATGGTAAATGCATTTTTTCCGGGACCATAATAGTCCAGAAGAACCCCTCTGATTAAAAACCCTCTCTTCTTGTAGAATTTCAATGCTTCAAAATTCGTCATCCGAACCTCCAAAGCAACTTTGATTATACCCTTTGCCAGCGCGTTTCGTTCAATCTCTTCGATCATAATGGTACCAATCCCCATTTTTCGATATTCTGGGAGAACAGCGATCGAAATGATTTTCGATTCGTGGCAGAGTTCAGATAAATAAGCTGAAGCATACCCTATCGGCTTATCATTAATACATGCGATAATTGTTAAGAATTCTTGGTTCCCCAAAAGTGTGTTTAGCAGCGATCGCTCATATCGCTCGGATTTTTCAAAGCATGCTCTTTCGATCAATTCAATATAAGAAATATCATTTACCGTAGCTCTCTTTATTACCACGCCGCTAGGATCCACGATTGATCAATGACATTCACAGA
>JANHAK010000036.1 GCA_024464195.1 Methanomassiliicoccales archaeon
CTGCTACCGCAGAAAGAGACAAAATTATCGAAATAGCGTTCAAGAATGGTCTCATACTCCTGGGCTGTGGCAAGTCTTCAATTCGCTATATTCCCCCTTTAACAACAACAATTGAAGAAATCGACACCGGGATTGAGATCCTGGCGCGATCGATCGCGACTGTTGAAAAGATGAAAAAATAGAATTGAAGAATTGGATAATGAATATCCCTGGAAATAGCAAATTCGTTCGGATAGAGGAGAAAACTTAACAAAATCTTAATTAACGGAATTATTAGTGGGAAAAGAGATTTATTGCTGCAGATTGCGTAATTTGGAAAGGGACAAAAGCTTCATTATTATCACAATCGCATTTAAACCAAACTTTTCTTTGATTCGAATAGTTGATTCTTCATTAATGATCGATACGTTTTTCTGGGCAATCTGATCCTCCTATCTGCGAGCCTAGCAATATACAAGGTGAATTGAGCTTTCCAGGAGGAGTTTTGATGTTTGTTTTAAATTTGAACATTTTAGAGGTAATGATTTGTAGTGGGTTGATGAAATTGATAAGCTTCGCACGTGAAAAAAAACGGTTCATATTGTACGGCATATATTTCATAGCTGAAAAATGGAGCCACCAGGGAGATTTGAACTCCCGACCTGCTGATTACAAGTCAGCCGCTCTTCCAGCTAAGCTATGGTGGCACCGTTCCGTGTATTTCACAACTAGCATTTATCATTTTTTCATAAAAGCGGTCAATTGTTGCTAATGTTTGTTCTATTTATCAAATTCTCCGGTTGGTCGCTGAATCAAGAACCCGTAACTCTCCAAATCATTTTTCTTTTTCATATAATTCTTCCGCTTCCTTTACAAAGATGTCGCTGCCGTATTTTGTTTCACCCTTTGCAAACTTTGAAAGCATTTCCCGTACTATCATACCAGGTGGGGGGCATCCTGGAATGAACATTCCTTTATCCCTATTTCGATACTGACATTTACCAATGAGAACGAGTTTATCACTTTTGGCAGGTTCAATTCCTTTGCCCAGTGCAATGACAATCCCTCCGTTGCGCCTGATCACCTCGAGCTCTCCAGACTTTTCCATGCGTTCGAGGGCAACACTGAGCGCACCAGCACAACCGCTACAGGGATCGCCCCAAAGGATCTCAACGCCCTTATACAAACCATTCAGTAAGTAAACCGGCCTTTCAAATTTAATATGAAGGTCAGATAGTTGATCCCCAATTATCGCGGGGGCGTATCTCTCAAGGTCGACGTCTCTGGCTTTGGCAATGAGTGACAGATGCCTTACCTCACAAGGAGAGAAGCCCATGATCCTACTTGCAATGAGATCTACGTCAAATTGATCTCGACCGGCGAGAAGAAGACCTGCGTTTGCGGGCGTACCAGTCAATGGCCCTTGTCCTTGCTGTCCGATAATGCCATCCATAATAACAAGTTTAGAGGAGATGATCGACGCCAGGTCAGCAATGCTCCCATCGAGGCCCATGAAATGAAATTTTCTTTTCCACTGATGGGGAATGACGCCCTTTAGGTTTTTTATGGAAAGAGTCACTGTTGTGTTGATATGAGTCTTCATGACTGGCATGTTGATCAGAAATTCGCAATCTGCTATTGTTCGCGCAACTTCGATCGTATTAAAAACATTGGGTTGTTGAACGTTGATTTTGACTGTTGCATCTTTGTTCAGATCAACGACTTTCAAATCGAGCTCCCTGGCGAGTTGCAGAAAACCCGTCTTCTCAAAACACTCAAGTGTGTCATGGCCGACCATCGACCCCTCTGCAATCGTGATCTTATCGACACCTCTTTCTCTCAGCCACTTAACGACTCCCTTGACGAGTAATGGGGAGGTCGTACTCCCTGATCTCCAATCCTCGCCCCAGCAGACATTTGGCTTGATGACAACGGAGGAAACATTTTGCAAATCATTCTCAACGGCCAAAGGTTGAAGAAGATTCTTCAATTCTTGTTCTATTTGTGTTATTTTATCACGGTGGCATCGGCGAATCGAAACGGGATACTTCATTATCACCACTGTTTTCTGTTTGGCCCTTTTATCATATTTACTTACTTATGATGATATCGGTTGTAGCAGTAAAGACATGCGAATCTCAGAGAAGTTTTATTACTAGTTTTGTCTTCCTCTTTCAAAAGGATCGAGTCCTCAGATCCAAGAAATGAGGTATCATTATGGATAAAGAATCTCTAAAATTTTTTGAAGAACTCTGCAACAGTTCAGGTCCAGCGGGGTTCGAAAGGGAAACAACGCTATTGATGAAAAGCTACGTTCAGAAATGGGCGGATACCGTCTATACTGATAGAATAGGAAGTCTTGTTTTCGAAAAAAGAGGAAATTCAGAGACCCCTACAATCTTGATACCGGGGCATATCGATGAAATCGGATTCGTTATCACAAGCATTACGGATCAGGGTTTCTTAACATTTCATCAGCTCGGCGGGTGGTTCGACCAAGGTCTTCTTGGTCAGAGAGTTACCGTGATGACAAGAAAGGGGAAGCTGAGAGGAGTCATTGCAATCAAACCTCCGCATCTTATGGATGAGGAAGAAAGAAAGAAGGTTATTACAAAGGATAAAATGTTCATCGATATTGGCTGTTCAAATAAGGATGAAGCCGAAGAGATGGGTGTTCGGATCGGTGACGCCGTCGTTCCAGACTCGACATTTTTCACAATAAAGAAGAGGGCATTCAAGGAAGGAAAATTCATTGGGATAAAGACACTAGCCTTTGGAAAAGCGTTTGATGATCGGGTTGGAGCGTTTATTGCTGCTCAGGTTGTTAGGACATTAAAAGAAAAAGACATCGATCACCCGAATAAGGTTGTCGGTGCCGCGACAGTTCAGGAAGAAGTAGGACTAAGGGGTGCGAGGACAGTTGCAAACCTTGTAAAACCCGATGTTGCTATTGTCATCGATGTGGAAATCTCTGGTGATGTTCCTGGTGTGGAACCAAGGCAGGCACAAGCTAAATTGGGAGAAGGCATCGCGATCACGGCGTACGATGCATCAATGATTCCTAATCAGCCTCTCAAAGAATTGGCAATTAGCATCTGTGAGAAAAATCGTATACCTTATCAATTGGCAACGACAGCGATGGGTGGTACAGATGCAGGCGCAGTTCATATCAGCAATATCGGCTGTCCAAGCATCGTTGTTGGACCGCCGACACGTCACATTCACTCACACGTTGGTATCCTAGATCTGGGGGATGTTGATCACTGCATAAAGTTCGTCGTTGAGATGGTTAAGGTTCTAGACAAGTCAAAGGTAGATTCGTTGACGCTAATCTAAAACGATTGTGATATCTCAGAGACCAAAAATTATAAGAACAGTCAAAGGATGACACCGCTTATCGTTACTGACGGTGTTCATTGGTGAGTTCAATGTCGACAGAGAAAGCGAACGAAGGTGTCAAGATCTCAAAAGGTGACATTATCCGGCTTGAATTTGACGGCTGGATTATGGAGAGCGGCGAGCTTTTCGACACAACGAATGCGGAAAAGGCCAAGGAGGCCGGGATTTTCAATGAGAATCTCACTTACGCTCCGATTCCAATATTGCTTGGAAGCGGCAGAATATTCGAGGGGCTCGAAGAGGCCATCCTTGATGCGGAAGTCGGTGTTGAAAAGGAGGTTGTTGTTCCTCCAGAGAAGGCTGCGGGACAGAGAGATCCAAAGCTCGTAGAAATACATCCAATAAGAGAATTCTTGAAACAAAATATCGAACCGAAGGTCGGTATGGAAATTAGCATGAAAAATCGGGTTGGGACAATTATCTCAGTTACGACTGGTAGAGTCAGGATTGATTTCAATAAAAGGCTTGCAGGCAAGACCCTGAGGTATAAATTTAAGGTCGTTTCTAAAATCGAAGATCCTGAAGAAAAAGTAAAAGCAATTCTCGAGATGGATTATGGCACGAGCGACGGATTCAAAGTTTCACTTGAAGACAAGAAAGCAACCATTTTCCTTCCAGACGTCTGCAAGTATGATCAAAAATGGCTCATTTCGAAGTACAGAATTGTCTCTGATCTGAGAGATGCTTTGGGTTTCAATACGGTGCAATTCGTTGAAGAATATATAAAGAAAGAAGAGGAATCGAAAGTCGAGGAAAAGAAGGGCAATGAAGAGAAAATTGAGGCTGTTGAAAACCCCGAAAAATCCGAGACTTCTCAATGATTAAACCAACTGCAAATCATGCTTGATCCAGCGAGCAATCTTTTTATTTTGCATTTTTTCTATCTAAGTATATGGGCGTGTGGCCTAGCATGGATATGGCAGCAGCCTCCTAAGCTGCAAGTCAGGGGTTCAAATCCCCTCACGCCCGCACAATAATCTTGCTTTTTTTGGAATTCGGACATGAAAATTTCTTCAATGAAGAATCTAGGGAAATCTATTGGATTGATTATCAATGGAGATACTAATGGTGACACCCGAAAATAAAATAATGAGAAAGCTATCTTGATGGTCAGGATTCATATGGATCTTATCCTCGTTAGACATGGCGAAACGGACTGGAATCGAAATCTTGTTTTCAGAGGCCGTATTGACGTTCCACTCAATGAAACTGGATTGGCTCAGGCCGCGGCGACGGCGGAAGTGCTGAAAAATCATCCGATTTCTTCTGCCTATAGCAGTCCTCTTCTTCGTGCGATGAAGACCGCTGAGATCATCGCAAGACCGCATTCACTTCAGGTTTTTCCGGATGAAGATCTCATCGACATCAATTATGGCCTACTTCAGGGTTTATCCGAGGATGAAGCAAGATTGCGTTATCCAAAATTAATTGAAGAATGGAATTCGCATCCTGAAAAGGTAAAATTCCCCGATGGAGAGAGTCTTATCGATGTATGGAAGAGGACTCAAAATTTCTTGAATCGTCTCATGGCATTGGGAGAACAAGAAAGGGTACTGGTTGTTTCCCATCGAATTCCAATCAAGCTTATTTCATTGGCTCTCTTAGGAATGGATTTGGAAGAAATGAATAAGATCAAACACGATACGTGCGCGATCTCGACATTTTGGATTGAATACGGATGTGTAAGGGAATCATCGCTCAATGATTCCCGACACCTTTTACACCTCAGCGCCAGGCAGATGAAGGATTTTTAAATCATCTCGGCTAAGCATTAACGTAGATTGGCGATTGATTTCTAACTATATCTCAATGATTGCCACTGGAAAAACATATATCTGGCTTGCATTTGTAAGATTGATTCCTAACTATATCTCAATGTTTGTTTTTCGCGCGCTCTTTTTTCAAGAATCGATCCATAAGTCAATCGCAACTTCTTTCATGTCCAGCCAAAGATTCAGATATTTGCTAAATGCGACTGCTGATCTTGCACATTGTCAAAATTATTATGATATGATTTTTTTTAGAATTAATTCACACCTTTTACTTATCAACAGATAACACATAAAGACCGAATATTTCGTTTATACCAGCATATCGAAAAGGCGTTTCCATCCTTTCTGAAACGAGATTAACTCGTTCACTCAGATGGGAATAATCGGTTCGATAGTCATACTCGATAAAATAAATTCTTTACGAGAAAATTCTTGAGAGAAACTTAAATAATTGCACAACGGAATTCATTACTGAAAGGGAAACGAAAATACTGCCCTATGAGAAGCGTTTGGGTGTATTTTTCGCACGCAATATGGGGGGATCAGTTGTTGAATATGGCTTGGAGTCCGGGTAAACTTACTTACGGGGTGCTAATTTTCGTCTTCTTCCTTATTGCATTAGCGATTGCAGAACTCATTGCGTGGTACGTTGGGGATTGGCTCCTTTTGATTCCGATATTGCTCGTTGAATGTGGTGTGTTTATTGTTATACTTGGTTCCTTGATAACTCACAAAGCTGACTATAAGAGAATCGACTCGATCGCATCTTACTATGCTTTCTGGGGTTGTCTTGCGTTGATCGTAGGAATATTGTGGTTTGTAAACGTGTGGTTCCCTGGGAATATACCTGAAATCATTGCGATCTTTCTTATCTGGCTTGCACTGATGATACTTTTTCTTTCACTAAAAAGGAGAAGATAAAAGAATAAGTGGCCAATCACGGTAATTGCTTTCTCTTGAATTTTCATCAGAAAAGAAATATAATGCATGCGGTCCAATATTTGACAATTAGTATGGTAAAAGAATATGATCTTATCGTTATTGGTTCTGGCGCTGGCATGAATGTCGTCGATCGCGCGCGTCGAATAGGCTTGCGCGTTGCTCTCATCGAAAACGGACCGGTTGGCGGTACATGCCTCAACCGTGGTTGCATTCCTAGTAAGATATGGACTTATCCTGCTGACGTCGTCCGATTAATAGAAGACTCACGTAAGATAGGAGTCAGGGCTGAGGTAACTCATACCGATTTTGAACTTGTTAGAAAGAGAATGTGGAATCTGATTCTCCACGATCGCCAACAGATGGAAAGAGCAATTGAAGCTGATGAGGGACTCGATTTCTATCACACGACTGGATATTTCATCGACAAGAAAATTCTTCAGGTCGGTGATGAGAAAATCCGCGCTGAAAAGATCATGATCGCATGTGGTGCGAGGACACGTGTTCCAGAGATTCCGGGCCTTGAAGACGCTGGTTATTTTACTTCCGAAACGATCTTTGATATCGATCGTTTGCCAAAGAGTCTTGTTGTTCTCGGTGGAGGTTACAAGGCATGCGAATTTGCTCACTTTTTTTCAGCGTTTGGAACTGCTGTGACAATCATTGGTCGAAATCCTCGTCTTCTGCCAAAAGAGGAACCAGAAGTGAGCGCACTCGTTCTCAAAGAAATGTCGCGTTTCATTGATATCAGAGTTAATCAGGAAGTCGTCGAGGTCAACAGAGGAAGAAAACGACAGACAGTTATTTTCAAGGATCGTGAGACAAACGCGAGGAATGAGATAGAGGCAGAAAAAATTCTTGTCGCGACTGGCGTAAGAAGCAACGCGGATCTGGTTCGTGCTCAGGCTGGTGGTATTGCACTTGATGATAAAGGGTACATTGTCGTCAACGAGTTCCTCGAAACAAACGTACCGGGTGTGTGGGCGTTCGGTGACGTTATTGGCAGAAATATGTACCGACACACAGCAAATTATGAGAGTGAAATCGCCTGGAATAATGCTTTTGGAATGAAAAAAATTGCGGTTGACGAACATGCCGTTCCCCATGCGATTTTCTGTTATCCGCAAGTCGCAAGTGTTGGATTGACCGAAGCTGAAGCAGTGAAGCAGGGGTATGATATTCTCGTAGGAATCAATATGTACTCCAGTTGTGCCAAAGGCTACGCTATGGCCGAAGAAAATGGTTTTGTAAAAGTGATCGTTGAGTCAACGACAAGGAAAATCATTGGCGCGAGCATTGTCGGACCGGAGGCTGCAATACTCCTCCAGCCACTTGTCTACCTTATGAACGCTGGAGATCAATCATATTATCCGATAGCAAGGAGTCAGACCATTCATCCTGCTCTTAGTGAAGCAGTGGTCGGTGCCTTTGCAAGATTGCATCCTCGTGAACAACATAATCATTCGCAGGCGCAATAATGCCTATACAGATCATTGACGACGTCACAAGAACCTTTGAAGACCATCCACATATCAAATATGTCATAATCATATAAACACGAAGGAGCGAATCAATGACCTAAGAATGATAAAATTGACGATCCATTTTTCTCAATTTTTATCAGCCCATAAGTCGTAGAGTATTTCTGCAGAAGTAGCGTAGCTCTAGAAAAAGATTGAACCCTCATCATATATTACTATTTGCCACCATTTTCAGTTTCATGTCTTTTAGCTAGTCTTTTCAAAAAACGCTCGCCTGTTATAGCGCAAAGATATGGAATTGGTGGCGTCAAATAAATGATAGATCCGAACAAAGCAAGCATCTTTTTTCCAGTGCTCATGAGGCTAATTTTTTTGATCACGGGATCATGCAGGTCAACCTGCTTAATCATCCCGAAGATCGATCTCAGGATCATAACATCGGATGCGAAAACGACGCCGACACTCCAGGAAATTGCTTTCTGAAGGGGCATTCTCACGCCACTTGCACTTGTCCTTTTCGCGAGAATCGCTCTTCGTAGGTCCTCTGCATTTTCACCCTCAAAAGTTGTATAAGCGTATGCGATCGTACTGACTGCATGTGAGTCGCTTCCGCCGACAATTGCCCATTTTCCAGATTTGCTTCGCTCAGTTGCTAATTTATTTGCATATCCGTCAACATGCCCCGCATTGATAGTCTCTATCGCGTCAATATCGAGATTCTCGATTTTCTCGCCAAGGCTGGGGCAGTGAAGACTAAAAGGATGAGGTGCGATAACAATTCCGTCTTGAGATCTGATCCTATCAATCGTCTCCTCTACGGTCAAATGAGGTGGGATCTCCTCATTTAAATAGAGACCTATAATTTCACCATCCAATGTGCTGATTTCTTCTCCAATTACAACATCAATTTCATTTTCTTTGGCGTATTCTCTAGCTTTGCACGCACCAAATGTCGTGTTATGATCAGTGATACACAAAACCTTAAGACCCACTGACCGTGCCTTTTTTACTGCATCTCGAGGTTCGACGACAGATTCGGGGAATCTCAAAAAACCGAGCCTTGCGATTCCCGAGTATTTCGTATGAACGTGAATATCAGCTCGACTCTCCATCCGCACATGATATCAGATTCAATGATATATACCATTCGGATAATCTGTTTTAGCCTATTCAATCATTCTTTTTTTTCATTAATTTGAAAGGCTAAGCTTAACTTTTCTAATCTCTCACATATTTCCTAAATCTATTGCGATCAAGAAAATGAAAAATTCAATTAAAACATCACAAGCGTTTCATTTCTTGTCCAC
>JANHAK010000037.1 GCA_024464195.1 Methanomassiliicoccales archaeon
GAGAAAGCATTATTTAATGCCTTTTCAATGTGGACCAGATGATTCAGCGTCCAAGAGGCACAAGGGATTTCGCTCCTGATGAAATGGAAAAGAGGCGCTACATCGAGAGCCTCATGAGAAAAGAAGCGGAGATTTTCGGTTTCAGGGAGATCGCAACCCCTATCTTTGAGCACGCTGAGCTGTTTACAATAAAGTCAGGTCCTGGTATCCTTGAAGAAATGTATGCTTTTAAAGACAAAGGAGGACGTGAACTTACGCTCCGCCCAGAACTCACCGCGCCTGTCATGAGATTCTTCGTCAATGAACTCACAGATATGCCCAGGCCTCTAAAACTGTATTACATGGGACCTTGTTTCAGATACGAAAGACCTCAGAGCGGAAGATTCCGAGAGTTTTACCAATTTGGCGCTGAGCTAATCGGCGCGAAGAATCCAGAATCAGATGCTGAGATCATCTCACTCGCCTCGTCTATTATGAAAAAAATTGGTCTCAGGGACTACAAAGTCCGGATTGGCCACATTGGCATTTTGAGGGACATTCTTAGAAAAGAAGGGGTCGAAGGTGAGAATGCATCTCTCATCCTTCAAAAACTTGACAAGAAAATGTACGACGAAGCACGCGTAGTGATGGAAGAAAAAGGTATGAGCGAAGCATCAATAAAGGAAATCATCGGAATCACCAAGATTTCGGGACAGCAATCTGTGCTTAAGGAATTGCAAAGCTTCAAAGGGGAAGCGAAGGAATATTTGAGCCAAGTAATGGAGATCCTTGAAATTTTGGGAATTGAGAACTTGCTTGTAGATCTTGGGGTGGTAAGAGGACTCGATTATTATACCGGTGTGGTTTTTGAGATTGAGGTGCCAAGTCTCGGAGCTGAGAAGCAGGTTTGTGGCGGGGGTTCTTATTCGCTTGCCGAATTGTTCGGCGGCGAAAAAGTCTTCTCAACAGGATTCGCGATCGGATTCGATCGTACGCTTATTGCCCTCGAAAAACAAAAAATCGAGATTCCAAAGAAGAGAGTTGATGTTTACGTCATCCCGCTGACCGAGGAGCTGCGTGGGAAAGCATTTGAAATCACCGCCAGATTGCGGAGCAACGAAATCTCTACAGATGTAGATTTAATGAGAAGAAGTCTCCAAAAGAATCTGAAATACGCTGCATCAATTGGGGTGCGCTACGCGATCATTCTCGGTGAGAGAGAGATGGAGAAGAACATCGTTTTATTGAGAGATATGGACACTGGTGAACAGGTTCCAATTGCAATCACAGAACTCACGGAATGGTTGGCACATGCGAGGGGAATAGCGCCTGAGGCTGCTGGTGGGGACACAAAAAAACGCTTAGGAGGAAAGTTGAGCCGTCCCTCAGACGCCAGTTGATCAACACGAGCGCCCCTATATTAATCTATACCCTAATTAATGAGGTCATTTTGTCATTTTATTGATAAAAAAGCGATTAAAATTAAAAAACACTTTTTTGGGTTGAAATACATCGTAATCGCCACTTCGTATGCTAATTCATTTTTTGGCATGATCATCAAGTTTCAAATTAACGAGGGCATCAGCCCGACGAATCATCGGATTCTCGCGGTTAACATGATGAAGTGAATACCTCTTGAAATTCATTAATTTTGAAAAAACCTCTCTCGCCAGGGGATATAAATTTGAAGCTTTAATTGCGTACTTTCGGTTTATCTGATTAACAACAAGCTCACTATCCATGAAGATGTTCACTTCATCAGCTCCTAGTCTTCTCGCTTCCTCTAAAGCCGCAATCAGGCCGTGATATTCCGCCTCGTTATTTGTGGCAGTGCGAATGAATCCTGAGAACTCTTTGAGAATCATTCCTTTTTCATCTACGATGATAACCGCATAAGCCGCAGGTCCCGGGTTACCCCTTGAGCCTCCATCCGTGTAAATCGATAGGTGAATCTTCTCCCTCCGTAACCCCAGCAAAGGCGATTTTACGCCTCAAACAATTTTTCCCTCATGAAATAAATACAGTATGCATTTTTGACATTTAAGTCTTCAGAGATTTTTAGGAGATCAAAACGACTAAAGGTATTTCACGAATCGATTCCTATCATCGACGAGCACGATTTTTGCCTTCAATGGAAATTTAGAAAGTTCAAAAGCCATAATGATGACTTTATCTCCCTTTCTTACAAGATGTGCCGCGGCTCCATTTACTGCAATAATTCCAGAATCAGCTTCTTCTTCGACCACGTAAGTCTCAAATCTAGCACCGTTGTTAAGATCCGAGACTAGGACTTTCTCCCCAGCCCAGATATCAGCCTTTTCAAGAAGAGTTCTATCGATACCAATACTTCCGATGTAATCTGGTTCGACATGTGTCACAGTTGCTCTGTGTATTTTTGCATGCAGAAGTTCTCGCACGGGGGGATGATTAAGAAATGAGGTTCAATAATCTTTCCCCAAACCCATTAGAATTCTCTTTGATCACAAAGTTAAGAATTAATGAGTTTAAAAAAACAATAGTACAGTCAAGATCTCAAAACTTTTATAGATAAATCGATTCTTTTTATGAAATTTTATTTCGTCGATTAAAGGTTGAAAGAGTCGGCTTCAACTTGATCAAATGAAAAATAGAGAGTCCAAAATAGAAGAGCGCCCCGGTCGGGATTTGAACCCGAGTCCCGGGCTTTCTGTTTCCTTGAAGGAAACGACAGGCCCGGATGATAGGCCACTACACTACCGGGGCATTGCGATAGGAAACCTTCAACAAGTATGATATATTTATTCCTTAGGCCTTCATGGCCAGTCTTTCTTTCGATGGAAACGAGATCGGTGATGAAGATTTTTTCAAATCAGTGTCAGTAGTTTTATGAAGCTTTGGCTTAATTAGTATGACAGATAATAATGGACAAGAAAATCAGAGTTGAAGACTATATGGTCAAGAATGTTGTTTCAGTCCCACCAGATTTCACGGTTGAAGAAGCTACAAAGAGGCTGATTTCGACAGAATTCCATGGGTTGCCTGTTGCAGAAAACGGAAGGCTTGTTGGCTTCGTGACGGCAAAAGAACTCCTCAGAGCCGCTTCGAGACCGCAAGCGAAGATCAGAGATATCATCAGAAGGGGTACGATCAGCGTCAACCCAGAAATGGATATTGACGATGCCGCAAGAATTCTTTTCAGATACGGTCTTAGAAATCTTCCAGTTGTTGACAAAGATGGCAAACTCGTTGGAATGATTTCAAATATCGATATTGTGAGATCCCACATCGAACGCGCAACCCCGAATAAAGTACTGATGATTAAGACCTTTCTTGAATCAAAACATAAGATTAAGATCGCAGTTAGGAGACGAATCATACCAATTGAGGCGTTGAGACCAACTCAACATGAAGTGTACGCGGATGAGCTTCGCGGGAGACAATTTGAAATCAGGAGAGGACTTGTTGAGCCGATAATTGTTGTACAGAAAAGAGATTATTATCTATTAATCGATGGCCATCACCGAGTGCTTGCAGCTAGAGCAATGGGTGTCAGGCAGTTTTCAGCTTTTGTGCTTGAACCTAATATTGACGTGGAATTGGGTCTGGAAAAGACGGCAAAGGAAAGAGGATTACTCACGATGGATGATGTAAAGATCATCGAGGGATCCCATCATCCACTAGTCGAGGTGACGACTAGGCTGATCAAGGAAGAGTCCTGATCCCTCGAACTTGGATTGCAAGGAATTTGAAAGATCAATTCTTTTTGATCGACTCGAGTATAATCTTTTGTTCGACCTGAGCTACGAGATTGATTGTCTCGATGACCGTATCTGGATTGAGGCTGATACTATCGATACCGTGCCTGACAAGGAACTCGGTGAATTCGGGATAAACCGACGGAGCCTGGCCGCAAATCGAAACGACCTTTCCTTTCTTGTGCGCAGCGTCGATTAGATGCGCAATTGCCCTCTTGATTGCTTCATTTCTCTCATCGAAATAGCCCATCTTCGCAAGAATGTCAGAGTCTCTATCAGCACCCATGATGAGCTGCGTTAGATCATTGCTTCCGATCGAAAATCCGTCGCAATAATCAGCAAATTCATCGGCCATGAAGATGTTACAAGGGACTTCAGCCATTAGGTAGAGCTTGAAGTCCTTTCCGCGGTGCAGTCCGACTTCCTCCATCATCTCAGTGATCTTCTTCAGTTCTTCAACTGTCCTCACGAATGGCAGCATGATCCAAATGTTCTTCAGCCCCATTTCCTCTCTGACTTTCTTGACTGCAAGCAGTTCCAATTTGAACGCTTCTCTATATTGGTCGGAAATGTACCTCGAACAACCCCTCCAGCCAATCATTGGATTCGATTCGTGCGGTTCAAACTTCTCTCCGCCTTTCATTTCTCTGTATTCGTTTGTCTTGAAGTCAGAGGTTCTCACAAGAACAGGCCGCGGATAAAATGCACGCCCAACGATTCCTATCCCCTCTGCAAGTTTCTCAATGAGCTCATTAGCTCGCCCCTGCGCCATGAGCGCAAGGGGATGTTCAGCGACATAGCTAGTGAAGAGGAATTCAATTCTCATTAATCCGACCCCTTGTACAGGGAGCTTTGCGTATTCCTCGGCTTTTTGTGGTACACCAATATTAACGAGGATCTTCGTGCCAGTGATCGGAACGGATCTTGCAACTGGTGCACCAATAACAACTGGCTCTTCTTTCTTTGGAGTCATACCACCCTCGTACACGATGCCCATTTTACCATCGACCGTGACGAACATCCCATTTCTGAGTATTTTCGTCGCGTTCGTTGCACCAACAATACACGGTATGCCCAGTTCTCTTGCGACAATTGCGGCATGACACGTCATGCCGCCTTCATCCGTCACGATTGCAGAAGCTCTCGTCATTGCGGGGACCATATCGGGAGTTGTCATGATAGTCACGAGAACATCACCGGGCTTCACGACATCAAGACTCATCGTTTCTTCGTAGATTTTAACAGGACCTTGCGCAACACCAGGGCTTGCTGCGAGTCCTTTGACGAGTACTTTCTGCTCAGTTCTTGTTTCGTGAGTCGTTTCCTGCATTGAATTCATTCCTACCACATCTTCCTCTTTCGATTTCTTATTCGAAGCGAGTGTTGTAACAGGTCTTGCTTGAACAACATAGATTTCCCCATTTTCCATACACCATTCGATATCCATTGGTTTATCATAATGTAGTTCGATCTCTCGTCCAATTTCTGCGAGAGCGAGAATCTGTTCATCTGTCAATTTCTGCGCGCTCGCACTCAAATCATCAACATTCTCTTTTTTACTCTCACCATTCTCTCCTTTAACCAATTTCCAGGTTTGCTTGGCTACCCTCTTGTTCAGAATCTTCTTGTGGAATTTATCGACGACATATGTATCAGGGGTCACCTTGCCACCAACCATCGCCTCTCCTAGTCCATAGCCAGCCTCGATAATAATATGTGGAAGCTCGGAGTTAGGATCAACGGTGAACATGATACCTGAAACCTCCGAGTTGATCATTTTCTGAACAACAATCGCGAGTTTTACCTGATCATGCCCGAAACATTTGCTCGCCCTGTATGCAATGGCTCGAGGTGTATAAAGTGATGACCAACATTTCTTGATTTTATCAAGCAATTCTTCAGCATTGCCCACATTCAGGAAGGTATCCTGCTGGCCTGCGAAGCTCGCTGTAGGAAGATCCTCAGCTGTCGCACTTGACCTGACCGCGACAAGGCAATCGGATCCTTCTTTTCTCAAAAGATTTTTGTACGCCTCCAGAATTTCATCCGCGAGATCCTTTGGGATTGCACTTTCATCAAATGCTTTTCTTATCGATTGAGATGCATCTTGAAGATGTTTATCGTTAGAGACATCTAAATTTGAAAGTGCCGATTCGATAACATCCAGCAGATGATTTTTCTTGACAAAATAATCGAAAGCAACAGTCGTAAGCACAAATCCCGGTGGAACATTAAATCCCGCATTCGCCAGTTCTCCAAGATTGGCAGCCTTCCCACCAGCGATTGAAATGTCCTTTGCTGTCAGATCGGAGATTTCCACTACCCTCTCAGTCATCTTATCCCTTCCGAATCAATCTCTCGATGGACCTCACGAATCAGTCCTTACTACCACAAATCAAACATCTCGTTTAAATCTTATGGTTCCTCATTCATTCGAACTCCCTTAATTATAATATGTATTAGATATTTCGAATTTAAATTACGAAAAATCCCCACAGTTTTCACAATATAATACAAAACGATTTTGCGACCAAGTGATAATTCGGGAAGTGAAATTTCGATTTGAAGTAATGGCTGAATAATTCTAGCAAACTCGAAATCAATATTATTGTTTTATTAATTAATATTCGATTAGCTTATGTTCTTTTTAAATCTATGAAAGTTTTTCGAAGGTGTAAAAAGATGAAACGCTTTTCTTGACGAGATATTAGCTAATTTTCTGATTTTTCGGGGGAATAAAATAATATAACGAATCACGATGACGCGCAAAGGGTGTATACTTTGAATAGTGCAACTCGATCAAGAACCGTTGAGGTTCGTTGGCACGGAAGAGGTGGTCAAGGAGTTGTTACAGCAAACGAAATCTTGGCCGGTGCCGCTCTTCGTGAAGGGAAATTTATCAAAGCATTTCCTGAATTTGGACCGGAGAGAATGGGGGCACCTATCCGAGCGTTCGCTAGGATTTCCGACAAACCGATTACGGTGCACAGCCAGGTCTATTATCCTGATTATGTCGTTGTTGTAGATTCGACATTACTAGGACAAATCGATGTTACAGAAGGATTAAAATCAGATGGTGCCGTCATAGCAAATTATCCAGATGTACCAGAAAAACTAAAGTCGATCATTGGCGACAAATTTGAAGTACATACCGTCAACGCAACGAAAATCGCCCTCGAGGAGATCGGCAGACCGTTGACGAACACTGCAATGCTCGGTGCCCTCGCAAAGATATCAGGCATCGTGACCCTTGAGAGCATTATAAAGGAGCTTGAAAGAAAATTCGCGGGGAAATTTACGGCTGATATTACTGCTAAAAATGTGAGAAGTATCGAGAGGGCTTACAACGAGGTGATGTGATGGGAGATCCACAAAAAAAATCCAAGGATTATCCCGAGGGTGGTGTAATCGATGAAGCGGGAAGTGCCCGAAAATATAAGACAGGCGATTGGCGGTCACAGAAGCCCGAGGTTGACAAGGAAAAGTGTATCAATTGCCTTTGGTGTTGGGTTTATTGCCCAGATAACTCCGTCCTCGTTGAAGAGGGAAAAATGGTTGGCTTTCGATATTCACACTGCAAAGGTTGCGGAATATGCGCCGCTGAATGCCCAAAAAAAGCGATAACGATGAAAAAGGAGGGGAACTAGATGCAACCGCTTGCGATGAATGGGGATCAGGCAATTGCGTATGCCTGGAAACAGATTAACCCTGATGTTGTTGCCGCTTATCCGATTACGCCCCAAACGATCATTGTTGAGGCGTTTTCAGAATATGTGGCAGACGGTCTCGTCGATACAGAGTTCGTATGCGCCGAGTCCGAGCACAGCGCGATGAGCTTATGCATTGGCGCTGCGGCAGGTGGCGCAAGGACATGCACGGCGACCGCATCAGCAGGACTCGCATTCATGTGGGAGATGCTTTACATTGCGGCCTCAATGAGATTACCGATCGTCATGGCCGTTGCCAACAGGGCACTGAGTGGCCCCATCAACATCCATTGCGATCATAGCGATACGATGGGGGCGCGCGATTCTGGATGGATTCAGATATTTGGGGAAAATGCCCAGGAAGCTTATGACAATTCAATCATGGCCTTCAGGATCAGTGAACACCTTGATCTCCGGCTTCCAGTGATGACAAATATAGATGGCTTTATTACGAGTCATTCACTGGAAAACCTCAACCTATTGCAAGATGAAGAAGTGAAGAAATTCATCGGGGAATTCAAACCGATTAAGCCCCTGTTGGATTACAAGAATCCCGTGACATATGGACCTTTTGATCCACCAGACTTTTACTTTGAACACAAGTACCAGCAGGTGGAAGCGATGAGTCGCGCCATGCCAATTATCAAGAAGATTGCTGAAGAATATGCAAAAATTAGTGGCAGATCCTATGAGATTGTTGAGTCGTATCAGGTCGAGGATGCTGATTTTGTCGCAATTGCCGCGGGATCGACAGCGGGAACATTGAGGAGCGTTGTAGACGAGCTTCGAGCTGAAGGGAAGAAAGTGGGAAGCCTTAAGCTCCGTGTTTTCCGCCCATTCCCCGATGAAGAGATTGTCGAAGCGCTCGAGGGTAAGAAGGGCGTTGCTGTCCTTGATAGATCCATAAGCTTTGGTGCAACAGGACCCATCTTCCCCGAGGTGCGATCAGCACTTTATGATGTTGATGAGCGGCCAAAAATCGTCAACTACATCTATGGACTTGGTGGCAGGGATGTTTCAATCGAAGAATTGAAGTCCGTTTACTATAAAATGATGACTGGCGAGTGTGATAGGGTCAATTATCTGGGGGTGAGAATCTGAATTTAAAGGAACTTGCGAAGAAGCCATCTGCTATCACTGAAGGTCACAGACTGTGCGCTGGTTGTGCTGAGCCGATCATCGTCAGACAGATCCTGATGGCGAGCGATAAACCCGTTGTAGTCGGCAATGCAACAGGATGCCTTGAGGTTTCCACGACTGTCTATCCTTACACTGCCTGGGCAGTTCCATGGATTCACAGTGCTTTTGAAAATGCGGCAGCGACGATCACCGGCGTGGAAAGTGCTTATAGAGCACTCCTGAGAAAAGGCATTATCAAAGATGAAATCAGATTTATCGCCTTCGGAGGAGATGGTGGTACATATGACATCGGATTTCAATCACTTTC
>JANHAK010000051.1 GCA_024464195.1 Methanomassiliicoccales archaeon
GGATTGAGAGGCGGAATGAAAGTAGGAACATAATGGTGAAGTAAAGTAGTAGTGGTATCGCGATTCTCACTACATCGATTGGCAGCTGCAATATGTATTCTCCCTTCAACGAAAACATGACGACGATCGTGAACAACAATGCAAGCAATGAGACCTTGCTGAGTTTCGGGATGAATTTGTTATCATACCACTCAGATCCTTTTCGTGGAAGGAGTGCATATCTTGTAACAATACCAGCAAAAAATGGAATTCCAAGATAGATCAAGACTGATTGGGCAACCTCCCATATTGATATGCTGACGGCGACACCAGATCCAGGTGCAATAAACTCAGAAAGTACGAAGATCATGAAATACGCGTAGAATGAGTATGTAAGAATCTGAAAGATTGAGTTGAGCGCGACCAATATGGCGGCATATTCAGAATCGCCCTCTGCCAATTGATTCCACACAAGAACCATGGCGATGCATCTTGCAAGGCCTGTCAAAATGAGGCCGATTCTGTATTCTGGTAGATCGGGCAAAAAGATCCATGCGAGTGTGAACATCAAAAACGGTCCAACGATGTAATTTAACGCGAGGGACGTGCCGAACATCATCTTAGACTCAGGCATTCGCGTGAGCTTCGAAAGTTCTTCATATTTTACTTTAGCCAATGGTGGGTACATCATTAGAATCAAGCCAATGGCGATCGGTATCGAGGTGGTGCCGATGCTCATCGAATTCAGTATGTCAGCTACTGCGGGAAAAACAGCTCCGAGTCCCACGCCAATGAACATCGCGAGGAAAATCCAAAGTGTCAGATACCGATTTAGAAATGAGAGTTTTTTTGATATTTGCTCTACCATCCCATCATCACCGTCTAATATTTCAGAATGTCTGCATCGATTGTTGATGAATCAAGTGATATTTCAACAAATTTAGAAATAGCATTTGTTGTATATAAAAATAGACTCATCCTCCCGTATGAAATATGAAAATTTCAAAGATCAAGACCGATTGCATCTGTTTAAAATCATCATTAGTATTTTATTGGATTTTATTGACATCTATATGTATAGGATCCGAATTTTCAGTAGGTTTTTTTGAGTGTATGTTCTTGAGCATTTTGATTTATTCTTAGGAAATTGAAATTGATCCCACTTATTGTGAAGTAAAGCGCTTGATCTACTAGGTTTATTTTGGTCACCTTCACCATTGCATCGGATTTTGTAATTAGTTTTGGCAAAAGATTTATGTATTATATTTTGATAAAGCTTCAAAAAATATTGAAATAGGCGAGATCCATGGGAGATCCTCTGATCGATTCACTCATCAGCGGCTTTAACAGCATTATGGACTATCTGAGCCAACATACGCTTACATGTCTTATTCCGGCTTTTTTTATCGCTGGAGCTATTGCCGCTTTTGTTAAGAAAGAAGCAGTTCTCAAGTATTTTGGACCAAGTGTCAGAAAGATCAAATCGTACACCGTCGCATCAGTTTCAGGCACGATCTTAGCGGTCTGCAGTTGTACGATATTGCCGCTGTTCGCAGGGATTTACAAGAAAGGAAGTGGTATCGGTCCGGCCACGACTTTTCTTTTCGCAGGACCGGCAATTAACATTTTAGCGATTATCTATACGGCTCAAGTACTAGGTTACGATCTCGGAGCTGCAAGGGCGATAGCCGCGATCGGTCTATCAATCGTCGTCGGACTCATAATGGCTTTTGTTTTCAGAGAACATGACAGGGCACTGATCAAGGAAGAAAAACCTTTCGTTGCTGCAGTATCGTCCGATCCAAGACCAAGATGGGTAACTCCAATCTTTTTCATACTGCTGATCGCGATTCTTCTCATCGGTGCATCGAAACTTGAATGGGTTCCGAAGCTTGCAATCGTTTACATATTGACTGTTGTCGTCGCCGTTCTTCTGATCTATTACTTTGAAAGAGACGAAGTGACAAATTGGGCAATGGAAACATGGGATTTGACAAAAAAGATCTTCCCAATATTGATCGCAGGTACTTTCATCGTCGGCGTCATCGCCTATTTTATTCCACCAGAAACCTTCCGACCGTATCTCGGGGATAATTCGATTGGGTCAAACCTGCTTGCATCGATCATTGGGGCGATTCTTTACATGCCAACGTTGCTCGAGGTTCCCATTATTGGGACGACTTTTGGTTATTCGACAGGAGTCATGGCTTCTGGACCGGCATTAAGCCTTCTGCTGAGTGGGCCGACGACAAGCCTGCCGTCAATCATTGTGCTTTATAGGATCATTGGTGCAAAGAAAACGTTTGTCTATTGGATCTCCGTTGTTTTCATATCAGCAATTGCTGGTTTGATATATGGTGCAATGGTGGGATAATATGAGTCGCGAGAAACCCTGTTGTCCCGAATCCGCTGCGAGAATGGTTAAGAAAGTGAATGTTGGCGGCCTTCCTGTTGGAATCGCCCAGCTCGATGAGATTATCGAGGAAGTCAAGAATCTCGGGTTGAAGGATGGCGAGGAAATCGGAAAACAATTGCTCAAGCGTGTTAAGGTCTATAATTATGTTCCACCGGGCACGGAAGGAGAATATATCGATGCGTTATTGAGAGAATATGAGAAAAGGAGGTGAAAGACTTGAAGATTGAAGTTCTCGGAACGGGATGTATGAAATGCAAGAGGCTAGAAAAGCTTGTGCACCAGGCCGTGGAGGAGCTGGGCATAACCGCAGAGATCGTCAAGGTGGAGGACATCGATGAAATCATGAACAGGGGAATTATGATAACACCAGCTCTATACATCGATGGTGAGGCAAAAGCCGTGGGAAGGGTTCCAAGCCTTGATGAAATCAAATCAATGCTCAAAGGAGGGAATTAATGGAGAAAAGCGGACGTGAGGAATGTCTTTGCGGAGGAGGGCCGATTCTCGTCTATTCTTGTTCTGGTGGCTCGAATGTAGGGCAAATCTCAAATGAGGTTGCCAAAATGCTTGCTATTTCAGGAAGGGCGAGGATGTCTTGCGCCGCGGGGATAGGAGGGCATGTAAGCGGGATCGTCGAGTCGGCCAAAGCGGCAGAGACTTCCGTCGTTATCGACGGATGCCCACTTGCGTGTACTAAAAAATCCTTTGAGCATCAGGGATTAAAACCAAGCATGCATATCGTTATTACAGATCTTGGTATCAAGAAGTCTTACGATATGGCTTCAATAGAAAAGGAAGAAGTTGAAAGAGTCTTCAACGAGATTGCGAAACGGCTCCCAGCGCCGGTGATGGTTAAAGTACAGTTGTAAAGCTTTCAGAATTTTTTTTCATTTGTTCATGAATCCGCCGACCTGTTTAGTTAATTTCGTTTAAATTGGTTTGTGTATTTTTACTCTTGTCTTTCCGAGCGCGTGGATAATTCCTTACTCTGATCTGATCGTCTTTGAAGGATCACCAAAGCTGCGATGTCGAGATTTCTTTTTCTCGTAGAAAAAAAGCAAGTAACTTCATTATCATTACTAGGGCCACGATATGACCAAACTCTTGAGAATTGTACTCTTTGAGATTTCTTAACTTGTTTTTCAAAATGTTGATGTCAATAAATCGACAATTGCAAATTCATTGACTCCTGTTTTTTCTTGGATGAGTGCCGTATTCTTCGAACTGATCTCTATAAAATTTGTTTGTCAATTTTTCAGTTAACTAAGATTGTGATGAATCGGATGTAGAATGCGTATCAACACATGTTGTGACTGAAATGGATTCTCATAATATTTGGACTACGTGCTATTAAGTGTGCAATCCAAGCGATTATTTCTCGTTCAAATTTATCCTATATTGTCAAAAACCTTATAGATTTGGTTAACAATAGTTTATTAAAAATAAAATTCTTCTTAGACTTAAAAAAGAGGGATCCGATGATAGAATTCGATGAAAAAGTTGAGATGTACGGCAAAATGGCTATCGCACTCGAGATAATTGAAAATTGCAAGGAATTTTCCCTTCTCGTCCCCGAAGTTCGCACAAATTTAGTCTTTGCATCGAGTAATGCTGTCACACCATCGGATGTGCTAGCTATCGACGGAAGAATCACTGTTGTCAATGGTTTACCTCGTGCTGCAGGCCCTTTCAGATTCGGGGCATCTGATCACATGGCAAGATTAATATTGGAAATTAGGAAAAAGGAACCAGACATCCGTGCGGGCATCAATTTCGCGAGTACGCCAGAATTGACGAAGTGGCTCAAAGGTTTTTGTGAGAGAAAAGGTTGGATCTTTGGAGTAATCGATCGGTCAAAAGAACCCATTGAGGTATCATTGAAAGACGGCGAATCAATGCCCTGGAAAATTGAGGAACTCATGCGATCAACAAGCGGAAAAATCCCAAAGATCTTTTATGAGACTGGCGCCGTTGGAAAGGAACCAGTTTCTGTTCTGATAGGAAGAGATCCTGTTGAAGTGGCGAGAGAAGCATGTGAGATCGCAATTGCATTTTCGAGGGAAGCGAAAGAAATGATCCAAAAAGACACAAAGGTCGGAAAAATAGCTCCAGAGGAATTCGAGTCGATCATTATGGGCAGATTTGGTGCAGCCGATGACACTGTTATCGTGCCTCCGAAAGCGGGTGTTGACGCAGGTGTGGTTGACCTAGGAAACAACACAGTGCTCGTAGTTGCAGAAGATCCGATCTTTTCGATCCCATTTCTGCCGCTTGAGATGTTTGGGTGGTATACGGTACATATAGGTGCCAGTGATGTTGCGGTGATGGGCGCTAGACCACGGTACATGTGTTATACACTGCTTGTGCCGCCTGGAACTGAAAAGGCAGATATGGAGATCATCGTTGATTCAATACATCGGGCTGCACTAGAGCTTGATATCGCGATTATAGGAGGACACACGGGTTATTATCCCGGAATTGCCGAACCACTCATTGGCGGCATCACCGTCTTCGGGATTGCTGAAAGGGGAGGATTCATCACTTCGGCAGGAGCAAAACCTGGAAACGACATTATATTGACCAAAGGACCGGCGATCGAAGCTGTCGGGATTCTTGCTTCTATTTATGAAAAAGAACTCGAAAAACGCTGCAATGCCAGCATAATTGAAAAAGCGAAATCATTGCTGAAAGAGATCTCCGTTGTGAGGGACTCGATGATTGCCATGGGTACGGGCGGCGTAACAGCAATGCACGACGCAACAGAGGGCGGGGTTATCGGTGGCCTTTTTGAGATTGCCCAGGCGAGCAATGTTGGCATGGAGGTCGACGAGTCTTTATTTACAATTCCTAATGAGGTGGAAGTGATCTGCGAAATATTTGATATTGATCCCATTGAAGCGATTTCCGAGGGGTCTCTCATCATCACAGCGGATGTACAAAAGTCCTCTCAAATCGTCGACAATCTCAGACGTTCCGGTATTAATGCATCTGTGATCGGGAAAGTCATTGATTCCACTGAGAAAAGAATTCTGAAGCGTAAATCTGGTGAAATTGTCCCATTGAGAATCCCAGAACAAGATCCCTTTTGGCCAGTGTTCTTCAAAGGGCTTTACACGAGACCGGCATGAATTTATTAGCCGTTCTATAGACGATAATTTATGTGGGATGAGGAATCTCGATATGAATTGGATTCCTAATGGCAGTCGATTGCTTTTTTTACCATGATTTAATCGGAGAGATTTTTCTCAGCGTTGTGACGGCATCTGGGATGACATCGAGGAAGTAGTTAACCTCTTCAAATGTGTTCATCCTGCTGAGACTGACTCTGAGTGATCCTCTCGCCTGTTCAGGTCTGATTCCGCATGCAAGTAGAACATGCGACGGCTCAAGATCCTTCGTAGAACATGCTGAGCCCGTCGATGTCGCAATTCCTTTCATATCGAGTTGCAAGACGAGAGCCTCTCCTTCAACGAAGTCAAATCTGAAATTAGCGTTGTTGCAAAGGCGCTTGTATCGATGACCGTTGAGATAAGAATCCGGAATTCGATGGAGAACGCCATCAATGATGCGCTCTCTCATCGCCTTCATCCTTTCGACGTCCTCTATCATGTTCCCCCTCCCTATCTCGACCGCCTTTCCCAAACCGACTATTCCGCTAACGTTCTCAGTCGATGAACGCAAACCCCTTTCATGACCGCCGCCATACATGATCGGCCTGATCTTTGTTCCATTACGGACATAAAGGGCACCGACGCCTTTTGGACCGTGGATCTTGTGTGCTGAGATTGAAAGGAGATCGATGGAGTCCTTGAAGACATCGATCGGCATTTTTAAGAATGCCTGGACGGCGTCCGTGTGAAACAGTGCCTTGTAATCGTGAGCAATTTCCCCAATTGCTCGAATCGGCTGAATCGTGCCAATTTCGTTATTGGCTGCCATGACTGATACAAGTATCGTTTGACGGGTCATTGCTTCTTTAACCGCTTCCTCAGAAACAATTCCTTCGCTACTCACCGGTAAATAGGTGACGCTAAATCCCTGACTTTCCAAAAATCGGCAGGTGTGAAGTACGGCATGATGCTCAATCGCGCTCGTGATAATATGATTTCCTCGATCCTTATTTGCGAATGCGATGCCTTGGATGGCAAGATTGTCTGACTCCGTCCCTCCCGAAGTAAAAATGATCTCCCTTGATGTTGCATTGAGCGCCTTAGCAACGATTCTCCTTGCCTCCTCCATTGCCTCCTGCGCCTCACGCCCAAAAGAATGGAGGCTTGAGGCGTTCCCGAATTTTTCATCGAAGAATGGCAGCATCGCCTCGACGACTTTCGGATCAACCCGCGTCGTCGCACTATTATCAAAGTAGACCTTCGGCATCGACAAACACCTAATTTGATTAACTATTGTTACAATCTATCTCTTTTATACATATTTCGTTTTTGGCGAAGGATGATGGTCGACCGGAGATAAATAAATGAAGATTCCATTCATTTTTTTGAATACTGATTGATTATTTTTCGATAGTTTTGATTAGAAAATGCCTGATTTTTTGGATCGATTTATGCAATCGATCAGAAAGGGTCATAGGCTGAAATAGATCACAAAGAAATAAATGTGATTGAAGGGCCACGGAGGGATCCGAGCAAGGAGGTTCGAAACATATAGATATCGTGAATTTTTACTAAATGGAGGAATCACTCATTATTCTTCATATTTGCTGGTCATTCCCAAAATGCGTCAGGATTCATTCGATTGTCTATAACTTGCCATGCTTGTTTTTACTATCATAATCCTGTCAGCAAAATGATTAATGAATTGATCTGTCGAGAACAGCTCATTTCGAGTAATCAGAATATTTTGTTTTTTTACCGATTGTTTGCATTTTTTAATTCATGATCTCGAAACCTTTCAATAAATTATATATAATATGGAAATAATTTCAAATTAATTTGAAATGGTGAGAAACGTGAATGAAAACTCTCAAAAAGAAAACGAAAAGGAAATCCTTCTGGTGAGCTGCAGCGGCGCTTCAAATACAGGGACACTGTCTGATTGTGTGGTGAGGGAACTTGTAAATGAAAATCCGAAAAAATACAAGTTGCTTTGCTTACCAGCACTTGCTCTTGGCCGCAAGAACGCGATGGAGAGTTTGAAAAACGCCAGTCATATCATTGTCCTCGATGGCTGCGCGATGAAGTGTGCAACCCAAATTCTGCAAGAAAAGGGACGGTCACCAGACGTTTCGATTGAATTG
>JANHAK010000038.1 GCA_024464195.1 Methanomassiliicoccales archaeon
ATTGATCTTACAATTTCTGAAAGAGAAGCGATCAGACTGGCTGTTGAGAACGGAATTCCGTTTGGAATCACACCATATTACCTTTCTCTAATGGATAAGGAGGAGAGCCGTAAGAATGATCATGCTTTGCGCGCGCAAGTGATTCCCTCACTCGATTACGTTGAGGCGATGATATCATTCAAAGACAAACGCGATGTTGTCTTTGATTTCATGAAAGAACGACAAACGTCACCGATTTCTCTCATTACTAGACGTTATCCAATGATTGCGATCTTCAAACCTTATAACGCCTGCGCCCAGGTGTGTGTATATTGCCAGAGAAACTGGGAAATTGATGGGGTTCTGAGTCCCTGTGCGTTAGCGACGAAACATCAGATCAACGATGCAATCAGGTGGTTTGAAGAACATCCCGCGATCACAGAAGTTTTGATCACTGGCGGCGATCCGGCCCTTTTATCCGACAGCTTTCAACGGGAGATTTTTGAACGCTTTGTAGCAATGCCCCATATACAAAGGATCAGGATCGGTACGAGGCTCCCCGTCGTTTTGCCAATGCGATTCAATGATTCATATCTCGAGGTTCTTGTTGATGCGCACAATCCGCCGAATAGGGAGCTCTGCATTGTAACGCATTTTGAACATCCATACGAAATCACACCAGATGCTGCGAATGCTGTGCAAGCGATCAGAAGAAAAGGAATAATGGTTTACAATCAACAAGTTTTCACCTTCGAGAACTCCAGACGGTTTGAGACGGTAGCACTTAGAATCCTGCTCAAGAGAATTGGCGTCGATCCTTACTACACCTTCAACACGAAAGGCAAGGAAGAGACTCACTGGTTCAGAGTTCCGATTGCGCGTATTCTGCAGGAAGCAAAAGAGGAAGCGCGTCTTATCCCGGGACTTTCAAGAACTGATGAACCGGTCTTCAATATCCCTGCGTTAGGGAAGAATCATCTCAGGGCATGGCAGCATCATGATCTGATCATGATCACTTCAGAGGGAGAAAGGGTTTATGAATTCCATCCCTGGGAGAAGAACATCGCTCTCGCACCCACTTACATCTACAGGGATGTTCCGATTGCGGAATTCCTCGATCGCTTGGTGTCGAGAGGAGAAAACATTGAGGATTATGAAAGCATCTGGTATTATTTCTGACCAAAATCAGCCTCTTACACCATTCATTATATCCTTCACTTGAATGATACAGATTAGAATGGACGCGAGATGGTTATAGTCATCTTTCCCAAGGATGCTATCGATAAAATTAGTAATCCTATTGTGATTCAGTTTTGGCTATCATTGTCGGTGATCAGTAAGTGATCCATGATATCCCTTCGAGATATCATGCCAACGAGTTTGCCTTCATCATCAACAACTGGTAGACTTCTTAATTTGAATTCAACCATGTACTCAACAGCCTTTTTCAAATCATCATCAACATTGATCGAAATGACGGCCCTTCTCATGATCTCATCGACTCTTTCAGCGAATAATTTGAGAAGATTGGTTTTTGAAACGCTTTTTCCGGGTGAAATAGTCTTTAACAAATCCAGTTTTGTAACAATGCCAACAAGATAGCCATCGCGCACAACGGGGAAACCATTATAATCATATTTGTCAAAAAGCGCCTTAAGGTCCTTGATCGATGTATCCTCATTAATTGCGATAACATCTTTTGTCATCACATCCCTAACTCGAAGATCTTTGACAACCTTCTTAATGGTCATTTCAACCCTCGTTAGTGTCAATGAAAGAGGCAGTATTGAAAACTAACTATTATGATTGGGTCTTCGTTTATATAAGCATCCATTGGTAGGAAAAGCATTATTAATCAGTTTCTGTATACAAACAATGAGCCAACTCAATTTAAACATCTTTTGAGCGAGTTCGTTTCTTGATTCCCAAGGTTGGTCGCAGATGAAAACATCGAAAGAAAAGCAAAGGTTCCGATTTATCCGCAAGTATCGACCCCTTGATAAATCGACAAGAGCTAGTAAACCAGGTGGCACAATTGCCTGGCATTCGATTACGGAAGCAGAACTATTTGAAAAACTCAAGACGAGTCCAGAAGGGCTTTCGTTAGATGAATGTGAGAAGCGCTTGAAAGAATTTGGTCCCAACATTCTCCCAACGAGGAAGCCGCCATCTATCATCGAAATCTTCATCCGGCAATTTCTGAGCCCCCTGATTTACATACTCATCGCGGCAGGTCTTGTCGCGCTTTTTCTCGAGGAAACGCTCGATGCAACATTCATTTTTATTGTTGTTTTGATCAACGCGATCATCGGAACGGTCCAAGAAATGAAGGCAGAGAAAAGCGCCGAACGATTGCAGCAGCTTTTGAAAACGAGTGCAAGAGTGAGAAGATCGGGTAAGGAATTTGTTATCCCGGCAGATGGTCTAGTTCCCGGTGATCTCGTTGTTTTAGAATCTGGAAATAAGGTCCCTGCTGATATTCGTTTGATTTCACTATCGAATTTTACAGTTGATGAATCGTTGCTTACAGGCGAATCGATTCCCGTTGAAAAAGTGGTGACTCTTTTGCCAGAAGAGACGGTCGTAAGCGATCGGAAGAACATTGCGTTCGCAGGTACGACGGTCAGCAGTGGGCGTGCGCTTGGAATCGTCGTCGCAACGGGAACAGAGACTGAGATCGGACGAATTGCTGAGGTCGTTACCACCACTGAAAGTGCAAAACCACCGCTCATCCAACGTCTCGAGCGGTTCTCCAAACAGATTAGCTTCCTCGTCGTTGGTGCCGCGTTTTTTCTTGCGATCGTTGCTTTCATAAAGGGAATGCCTTTGGATGAGGTTTTTTTTCTAGCTGTTGCACTCGCGGTTTCGGCGATTCCCGAAGGTCTTCCGGTCGCAGTGACGGTTGCACTTGTCGTGCGGGTTACAAAGATGTCTAGGCGAAACGTGCTTGTGAGGAGGCTTGCTGCGGTAGAATCTTTGGGCAGTTGTACGTGCATCGCGAGCGATAAAACTGGAACACTGACTGTGAACATGCAGACAGTCAAACTCGTTTATCTACCAGTCAATTCAAAATTCAATGTTACAGGCGAGGGTTATTCGGTAAAGGGTGAAGTGATCCCATTATCCGAAGATCCGATTGAGAGCGTCGATATGGACAGACTCAGAGAGTTTGCTGTGGCCAGCGCTCTCTGTAACGACGCTTCAATGATTCTGTCGGGCGATGATTGGTCTGCAACGGGAGATGCCGTTGATATCTCATTCCTCGTTTTCGCGCACAAGATTGGTATAAATACAATGGAATTGAGAAACAAGTTTCCTATTATCGGTGATGTCCCTTTTGAATCTGAGAAACGCTATGCCGCCAAATTCTATATCATTGATGGAAAGGTACGCGTTTTTGTTAAAGGTGCTGTTGAAGCAATTCTAGATTTCTGCAAGATGATGAGGACGCAAGATGGCATCAGTCAGATCGATCGAAAGCTTATTGAGGATGAAGCTAGTGCAATCGCGGGAAATGGTTACAGGGTACTCGCTGTTGCAGTGGGGGAAACCGAAATCAATCCTGATGGCAACCCCCTTGGCGAAGAAGGCATTCCCCCGCTCACATTTCTCGGCCTCGCGGGACTTATTGATCCCCCGAGACCCGAGGTCAAGGAAGCTGTCGAGATATGCAAGTGTGCGGGAATTGATGTGGTTATGATCACTGGTGATCACCCCTCAACTGCACTCGCGATTGCAAGAGACCTTGGAATCGCCGAATCTGAAGAAGAAGTCATTACAGGTAGCCAATTATCCCAGGCGCGCTCATCAGATAGTTTGGAATTTACCGATTTGGTTAGAGGGAAAAGAGTATTCGCAAGAGTGACGCCTGTTCAAAAGCTGCAGATTGTTGAGGCGTTAATTAAGATAGGCCATTTTGTAGCAGTGACTGGTGACGGAGTCAACGATGCACCAGCTCTTAGAAAAGCAAATATCGGGGTGGCGATGGGATCTGGGACGGATGTAGCAAAAGATGCGGCATCGATTATTATCACTGATGACAACTTCGCATCAATCGTCGCTGGGGTGGAAGAAGGCAGATATGCTTATGAAAATATCAGAAAGGTTACATATTTGTTAGTCTCAACTGGCGCTGCAGAAATCCTACTCTTCATTCTCGCAATTTTCATCGGCATCAGGGCTGAAGGTGCTCATCTTGCGATACCATTACTTGCCATTCAGCTATTGTGGCTTAACGTTGTCACGAATGGAATTCAGCATGTTGCCCTTGCAATGGAGGCTGGCGATCCAGGTGTGATGAAGAAACCTCCGCGCGATCCATCAGAAAGTATCTTCGACAAACTGATGATCCGGCAGGTTGCCCTATCCTCGATCACAATGGGTTCGCTGGCTTTCCTTCTATTCTATTATCTGCTTGTGATCGATGGGCGCTCTTATTTCGAGGCATCGAATTTAACCTTCCTTTTCATGGTTCTTCTCGAAAACATCCATGTCTTCAACTGTCGCTCGGAATATGAATCAGCATTCAGAGTTCCAATCAGCAAGAATTATTTCCTCTTATTCGCCGTGCTTGGTGCCCAGGGAATTCACATACTAGCGATGCATGTACCAGTGATGCAGGAAGTGTTGAGAATCGAGCCCGTATCGATAGAAGAATGGCTCATGTTGTTAATGCTTGCTACGGTTCTTCTCCTTGTCATGGAGATCTTCAAAATCTTCGTCAGAAGGAAACAAAGGAGGATCAGCTGTCAGAGCTGACCGACCCCTCAAAAACACTTTTTCCTATGATGAACAGTTCCAGACTAATAATTTCACCAATGAGTCTCCCTTGGTCGTCAATAACTGGAAGGTCGTTAAGGTGATTTTCAATCATCAGTTGTAATACTTCCGTTAGTTTCGTCTCCTTTTTGACAGTGTTGCTCTTCTGCATCACGCTCATGACATCTTCTTTGAGAGCGTCTCTGAGAAATCTATAAAATGATAATGCGCCGCCCTCCCTGACACCAACACGATAGCCTAGAAGTCTGAGTATCGTTTCAGTGGTCACAGTTCCAATAAGTTTCCCATCATCCTCAACGACGTAAACTTTTCTCGACACTGGATTTTGAAGCATTTCCTCAATCGCGTCCTTGATCTTCGCGCTTGACTTGACGGTTGAAGGCCGTTTCACAATCAAGTCGTAAACATCTCCAACTACAGTTTCGGTGAATCGCTTTGATACCTGACCCATAATTCACATGATTGAAAATTGTGGTAATTAATCTCTTCTTGGCTTTGATGTACTAACACGGACAATTTATATTAGTTATGCGTGCTCTTCATGATTTGGGAAAAATGGAAATTGGTACTTTGGAGATAACTACGGTGATTCTTGTTGCCCTTGTACCTTCGGTATTGTATATCCTTTGGATTCGAAACACGGAGATATGCAAACGGGAGCCTCTTTTTCTCGTATTTCTGGTGCTTTTTTTCGGCTTGACAGCCGCTTTTGGAATTGCTTTTGTAATTGAAAATTCACTTGTTTATTTATTATTCGAGAACGGTAGTTTACTAAATAGATTTTTGTGGGGAGTCAATGGCCCGAATCCGGAGATTTATCTTTTTATCCTTGCGGTAATCATCGCGCCTGTTGTTGAAGAATTCGTCAAAGCGAGCGGCGTTTTTCTCGTGTACAGACGCTTAGCAGAACTTGAAGACGGAATGATCTATGGTGCCGCTTCGGGCCTAGGATTTGCAGCCGCAGAAAACGTCATTTATTTTGGAGACGCGTTGCTTGCCGGATTTGAGGTCTTCTTGGTCACTGCCATATTGAGGACTTTGACTTCAACAGTTCTTCACGCAAGTTCGACCGCCATTTCGGGATACGGAATCGGCAAGGCTAAACTCTTTAGGCAGATCGGCCGTCGTTCTCGGTGGTTACAGTATGTGATCCTTGCTGTTGTTGTCCATGGGCTCTTCAATTTCTTTGCTATATTGGGGATGATCTTTTCTCAGGGAATGGAAATCTATTTCGCTGGTCTACTCGCAAGCTTTGCTATCGCGACGATTGCCTTCAGGATCATGAGGTTGAAAATTCGAGAATTTGATACGATGTTTCTTAGCCAGAGAGATTAGAAAAAATTGGATTGGGTCTCAGCATAAGAGGATGATATCAATCGATTTGTGAATGATTCCTGATAGTATTTCAGCATATGATTGTTGATGTTGGTAAACTATTTTGCCAAATCTCAGGTTAGATTTATCAATATCATTTTTCTGATGTTGTGATCAATTTAGTTATGAATGGCAACCATTTTACATGATCGAACAACTCCATTTCTGCTAATACAATTAAGAGCTCCGAAATCATTCTATTTTGCGATTATTTCTTTAAATAGTCCTCAATTTTAGCTGAGAAGCCATTCATTTCCAATATTCACACGTCTGAGACCAGCATCTCTTGCAGCTTTTAGACATCGCTGGGCTTGTTCATTGGACGTCGTTGGCAAATCGGACATCAAATAGTTTGGGTGGAATGCCAATAGCGAATACGGCGTATCTGGATCGAGGTCAGCAAGAAATGATGCGATCGCTGACACTTCCTTTTCATCGATATAACCTGGTATGAGAGGGGTTGAAACGACCAGAAGTGGTACATCTTTTCTCGAGGAGGCCATGTGGGAAAGTAATTCAATGTTTCTCAGTGTCCATTCATTCGTTGTTCCGCAAAGTATTCGGTGAAGTTTCTCATTCCATGCTTTGAGATCGATCTTCACACAGCCACCTGTCTCAAGGGCGATAAGTCCTATTTCCTTGGCATAACTGACTTCCATTGAGCCATTGCTTTCCCAGCAGATGCGCAGAATATGGTTTGTATCGGCGAGGGCATATCTTGCTGTAGAGATCGAATGATCGATGAAAGGTGTCGGGTCCCCGCCAAAGAAGCATATACAAGATGTTCTCACATCAACCATTGAAGCTAACTCTTTTGCATCCAATCTCGGTGAAGACGATTGACACAATTCTTTGTAATGCCAGTTTTGGCAAAATAGGCAATCAAAGGTGCATGCCCCATAAAAAACTGCGAGATTCTTGTAACCGGTTTCCGCTCCCCTTTTATATGAATACCTCGGAAATCCAGAGCCGGTACCGCCAGGACAAACCCACGATGCAACACAATTCGTCGGCAATGGGTCGTAGTAGGCTATCGCAAGTGCATGGTCGCCTGCCACGTTCTGAATTTTCCCAGATATGTTCTGCCGAACGCCGCAATATCCCTTTTCTCCATCGGGTATGCGACAATCATTGACACAACGACCGCATCTTTGTCCACCAGTTGGTGGAGAAATGGGGAGACCATATCTTCTCCTGGCGTTTGATCGAGCAACAATGACGTGATTATATTCGTTTGATTTGACGATGCACTCTTTACACAAACCGACACTTTTTGAGATTATGCCGACCTCGGTGCCACACGATCTGCATTTCGTCATTTTTTCCTTTCATTTAAGAAGATTTCTGTGAGATATGATTGACTTCTGTGCCATTGGTAAAAGAATCGAAATGGAATTAAAACTACGCGCGGAAGCTAAAAAGATTCTATTCGTCCTTAAGACCTTTCTTGATGCCTTTCCCAAACTCCTTTGTCACTTCGACGCCTTTTTTGATACCTTTCCCTATTAACTTGCCAGTTTTTTCTGCAGTTTCTTCTATCTTTCCCTTTTGCTCATCGCTCATTTAGATCACTTCCTTTTCAGTTAACAAAAGGTAATCATGATCACTTATATTTTTCTGAGCGAGAAATAATGATGCCTCGTTGATTGTTCTTTGTGATCGTATGACACTTCTGGCAAACTCTCATCGTTTTGACTGAACTAAGTTTGAAATCTGACTGAGAAATCAAGTCAACGATTTTGAAAAATCGTCAGATGGAAAATTCGATACATTTTTTGAGATCATCAAAGAAAAATACTTATCATCAAGGGTGACAAAATGGCCGACACTCAATAAAAGAGCATTTGATCAGTTTCATATTTCTGGTTTTATGAACAGAAGTCTCGAATAACTTTCGTTGCTATGATTTGTCTTTTGACAGGTCGACAATCTTTTTTGCGACAGCGGCAGCTTCGAAAGCATCTTTTCCGTACGCGTCTCCTCCGATTTTCCTGACGAACAATTCATCCACTGGAGCACCACCAACCATGATCTTGATGTTTCCACGAATTCCATCTTCCACTAACTTATCGATCGTACGCTTCGCATTGATCATTGTTGTGGTGATGAGAGAGGACATTCCGAGGATATCGGCTTTAAGATTTCTTGCCTCATCGGAAAAACGGTCTGGCGACACATCTGGTCCTAAGTCGATAACCCTGAACCCCGCGACTTCAAGAGCGATTCCCACGAGTTTTTTACCGATCTCATGAATGTCGCCTTCAACGGTACCAAGAATCACTAAGCCGGACAGCTTTGCATCAGATTCTGATTCGATCAATCGAGGTTTGAGAATTTCTATGGATCTCTTGAAGGCGTCAGAGGCAACAATGAGATCCACCAGATACTTTTCTCCTGATTCATACAATCGACCGAGAATATCCATTCCACTTGCCAATCCTCTCTTAATAATCTCAGAAGGCGGTCTGTTCTCCTGGTTTAGAGCAAAATCGACCAAATTTACCACTTTATTGCCATCGCCATCGACCATCGCCTTTGCGATTTCCTCGTAGATCAACGGTGTACCTCCTCTTTTCATCTCGATAGCTTTCATGCTTATTCATCTTAACCCTTAATTTGACTGTCGCAATACATCAAACACAAAGAAGCAATTGAAGAATT
>JANHAK010000039.1 GCA_024464195.1 Methanomassiliicoccales archaeon
GGGATACAAGGTTAACATTTTTGGATACGGCGAAGGGGTTATGACGATCAAAGAAGGACAGGACCCAAAACGATTTCCAAACATTGGGAAGATTCTTCACGATCTCGCTGAAAAGGGAGTGACGATTGCCGTTTGTGAAACTTGCTGCGCAGCTCGGGGCATCAAGAGGGGCGAGGAAATCAAAGGTTCAAAGATCGGGAGTCTAACGAACGATCTTTCGAAATTTGTAGCAGAAAGTGATCGAATGATAACGCTGGCGAGGTGAATTGATGGCTGAAAGTATCGTTGTACTGATCACAAAGCCACCGTATGGCACGGAAGATGCATTTGCGGGTCTTCGACTTGCTCTTGCAATGATCGCAAGCGGTATCATTGAAAAGACATCAGTTGTATTGATTGGTGACGGAACGCTAAATGCAGTCGCATCTCAGAAACCAACGGCAATTGAAATGCCTTCCAATCTCGAAGCGATCCAGGATGTCCTCGATTTTGATGCCTCCGTATACTGTGTCCAAGAAGATCTTTTTGAAAGGGTTGGCGAGATAGAGACGATGGCAGGCATTAAAATGGTGACGTGGGAGGAAGCGCGTTCGATTATTTCGGAACACCAACTCGTTACGACTTTTTGAGATCTCATTTTCCCCTTTTTATCATCTTTTCCTTTTCTTTTCGCGTGCGGAGACAATTGTTTTAATTGTTCGAATTCTCATTCGCTGAGTATGATTGAGGTGATCGCCAGGGGGGGACCCGGAAGGATTGTTAAATGGTCCCGCGGAGAAACGAGACTTGAAACGCCCAATATCCTTTTCTTTTCATCCGAAGCTCATCCTGCCCCAACTTTCGCGCAACTGATCATCAGAATGAATGAGAATGGTCGCCGCGAGATTACCGATCCAAGCAATCGGCGGCTGATCGAGTTTCCGGCACAGGACCACATTAAGCCGTCGCTATCCTGGCTCTCAATGACTGGTGATGGCTTTTCGCTGGCATTCGAGGACACAACGATCGTGCGTGCCGCACCTAATCAAATCACTGAATATTGTAAGGAAATCGAAAACTCAAGTACAGAAATCGTTTCATTGGAAGGCGCGTTTGAACTGAGAAGAAGTGCTAGAATGCTTGTTGAGAGTATTGTCAGTTTGAGGGAGGCCATTGGACCAAGCAAGCTGATCTACCTACCAGGGATTATGGATCCGAGTAATCTCGCGATTCTTGTTTATCTCGGAGTCGATCTTTTTGATTCCTCACTTCTTATTTACAGTAGTCAAATCGGACGTTTGTGTCTTCCTGAGGGATCGCTGCCCGCTGACCAGGTGTCCTGGTTGCAATTAGGCGACACATGCGAGCCCATTTTAAAATTCAATCTTGAATCGGCGTGGAGGGAGCTTCAACTTGTGAAACTCATGATGAAGCAAGGTCGCTTGAGGGAATTTGTCGAACTTCGTGCTAATGCCAATCCTTGGGCTGTAGCAGCCCTTCGTATTCTTGACCTTGAATTCTATGAATATCAAGAGAAATACACACCGGTGGTCGGCCAGAGAATTCTTTGTAATTCGAAAGAATCGCTTTACCGACCTGACGTCTGGCGCTATCGGCGAAGAATACTCGAGCGATATAAGCCGCCTTCGAACAAGAGAGTTCTCCTTCTGCTCCCTTGTTCAGCCAAAAAACCCTATTCCTTTTCTCGGACACATCGAATTTTTGAGAATATTATTACTTCAATCGAAAACTGGCGAGTCGTGCATCAGGTGATTGTGACCTCACCTCTTGGCCTTGTTCCAAGGGAACTCGAATTGTTCTATCCAGCCGCTCATTATGATGTGCCGGTAACTGGACATTGGGATTTAGAGGAAACATCGATCGTAGTCGAAATGATCAGGTCGCTTGCTGCACATAATTATGTTGCCATTGTATGCCACCTGGGCGAAGGGATGAATTTTGTTAGTGAGAATATCGACTGTCTAAACACCTCCGTTGGTAGTCCAATATCGAGGGAATCACTTGAGAATCTGAGGAAAGAACTGACTAGGATTTGCGACGGCCTGCCGCATGTGAGCAAAGAGGAAGATCGTCTTTGTGAGATGAAATCGATTGCACGGTTTCAATTTGGAGAGGGTGGGGAGATCCTCCTCGATGGATGTGAAGTGCTAGGAAAATATCCTTATCTCAAGATTATGGAAGGAGATAAACAGGTTGCCATTCTTACCCCTGAAAGAGGAATGCTCTCTTTGACATTGAGAGGCGCTGAAAAGATTATACCCATAGGAAGAAACTGGGTCGAGATCGAGGATTTTGTATTGAAAGGAAATCTTTTCGTCGCTGGAATCAAAGATGCAGATAAGAGTTTAAGAATTGGCGATGAAGTAGTTGTGTTAAAAAGTGGATCCTTAAAGGCAGTGGGCATTGCCTCGATGTGTGGAGAGGAAATGGTACGATGCAAGCGTGGCGAAGCTGTGAAGATCAGGCATTTGACTCCAGATCAATAGATCTAACGAGTCGTATTTGAACCACTTTCGGCGACCTCCCTCGACATTCTTTTTAAAGCAAGGGTCAATTGGTAGTTTTAGATAGGAAGTGCTCCGATGGAAGAAGCGGACATCCAACACTACGATTGGGAAGAGATCTACAAATTGTTTGGTGTATCCACATCATTATATGGTGAAATTCACGATGAGCAACCATCCCTTCAGTGGGGGAAATCAAAGCCTCCTTCCCCCCACTGTTTTCCCTTTGATTAATGCAAACCCCTTAGAATCTAATTCATGCAGGCCTCGAATCCTGGTGAAATTAAGTTTTATGTAATGTCGAACAAAAAGACCAGGGTGGCTTTTCACCGCTTTCCATTGATTGCTCTATTGATTTCCACTTGTCAACATTTTGATCATTCAATATACAATAATCTTATTCAAATCAAAAAATTAATAGGATGAATTAACTACTGCTAGCATACAAAGAAGTCCGATCTTTATTGATCACTTGCATTTCGCCACGCTCCCTACTGATGATTTGGATTGGACGCAGGTCGATCTGCTTGGTTGGCCCAGCTTTGCAATCTTTATTTTCCGATTTTAATAGAAATTAAGAATACATGGGACAAAAATGACGTAAAGCTCCGCTTTTCTGAATATAGTCATGGAAGTATACCCTCGGTGAGAATTACGAGAAGTGGTTTTATTGGTCATGACCATAAGGTAATTGAGAATGGGCGTCGGAGTCAAATGATGACTTATCAAATTGATCACAATTCATTCTTAATCAATGAAAAAAGATTGCGAAAAAAGAGGTTTCCGAGAGCGGATTTCTAGAGCTGTCGTAAAATGATTTCAAACAAAGTGCAGGTGCCGGGATTTGAACCCGGGCCGTTGGCTATCCTCAACCAGTTGATACCGGTTATGGAAGGCCAAAATCCTAACCAGACTAGATCACACCTGCACACGCCTTCATTTCTCCTTAACAACGATCGGTTTTAAATTTTTAGCGGTCGATGTCTGGACGTCAAAAATCAATAAGATATCAAAAAACTCAATGTCGCCCTTCAATTTCACTTGCGTTCCACAATCGAAAATGATTCGAAGGGGTGTCTGACGCACCCCTTCACAGGAGATCATGGCGAAGCCAGAACGATTTCCTCGAGATCGAATTTTGATGTCTCTGGTAGACTTTCAGTCATACTCCTCGCAACAGGTAAAAGATCATCGATGAATCTCCATAATTCTCTTGCATCGATACCTGATAATTCCATTTCCTGCGCTAATCTCTTTAAATCGCTGATTGTATGATTACGCATCCAGTCAGCAACACTTGGGTCAAATTCGGACAAATTGTCGTTCAGGTGATCTCCTGTCAATTCTGCATCCCATCCCTTAAGAGGTTTTGAGTTGTCCGACTTTTGTCGGACAAAAAACATTATGCAACCGCTCATACTTAAGGTTTTTGCAACTTGAAATATATAATTCTTTGACGCGCCATAATATCAAAAAACGCAGCATCGGTTTTTTTCAGGTTTTCTAACCCTCATTCAAATCCCCCTCCTATTGGATCGGAATAAAAGGTCAATTCATTGATGGCCTAATTGCGACGGCCTGGTCAAAAGCTTTTTGAAGTTAGATGGGCATTAAAGCAATGTTTGGTGATGGGATGGGATATTTTCAATCATTGTTCGATACAGAGCTCAAAACGCTGAAGAAAGCGAGAAAACTTATTGAAGATGCTAATTCCCGATTTAGTACTGGCAAACTTGATTCCGCGAAATCCGAATTGAATAAAGCCAGGGATATGATTCTTCAGGAGATCCCTGATGTGAAAAAGTACGCAAAAGATTTCGCGGATGTATTGGTTTCTCTCTCTGAGAATTATCTGAAATATGGTTTACCTGAAGAGGCGGTGAAGCTTTCTGACAAGGCTATAACCTTAACTCCCGACTCCGTGAGTGCAACAATTTGTAAAGCAAAATCACTTGCCGCCATCGGCTCAGTCGAAGAGGCTTTATCGATCCTTGATAAAATTATTGCGCAAGCTCCGAGTAACAAAGATGCATGGGCAGAAAAAGGCAGAATTCTTGACGCCACTGGCAGGATATCGGAAGCACTTCATTGCTATGAGAAGATCGTCGAAATTGATCCCAACGACATTTCTTTTTATGATATTATCATCACCAAGACACCGGACAAGATACTTTGGCTGAGAAAAAAAGGAGAAACGCTCCTGCGAAATGAAAAAGCTGAAGAAGCACTCAAAGTATTCGACGAAGCCCTTTCCTTGACTCCTGGAAATCTGGATGTTCTTCTCGCTAAAGGAAATGCACTTGTCGTCCTCAAACGATATAGCGATGCGGCAATGGTGTACGATGAAGTGCTTCTGAAAGATCCACGCAACTTTACCGCACATCTTAACAAGGCGCGTTCCCATAGAGAGAAAGGCGAAACAGATGATGCCCTCAGACACTACCGTGAAGCGCTCAGGTCTGACCCCTCTCACAAAGAGACCTGGCTTGAAGCAGGGACGATGCTCGAACACCTCGGTAAATTTGAAGAAGCACTGAAATCGTATGATCGAGCCCTAGAAATCGATAATAATTATCTTCCAGCTCTTGAAGGAAAATGCAGCATTCTGAGGAAACTCGGTAGGGATACGGAGCTTGCCGAATGCTGTTCGAAGTTGCTTGAACTGAGTCCTGATAACATTCAGTGGATTGTTATAAAAGCAGAAGCTCAGATGAAAATTGGCCAGGTCGAGGCTGCTTTGAGAACTGTATCGAGTGCACTCGAGCGTTTTCCTCGAGAGCCTGATTTGCTTGAGAAGAAAAGAGTCGCACTTTATGCGTTGGGCAAATACGATGATCTGATCAGTGTATGCAACGAAATCCTTTCACTGCATCCTGATAATGTTGATGCCTTGCACGACCAGGGTTTTGCTTATTATAAAATCGGAAAATTCTTTGAGGCTATCAAGGTTCTTGAAAAGGCATCGAAAATACAGCCAGATCGTGAAAGCACTTTTGTTATTCTCAAAGAATGCTTTAAACATCTGGAAAGGGATAAGGACGTTTTAGAGGCATGCGACAACATCATTAGGATCAACCCCAAAAACAAGTCCGCACTCATGGACAAAGCAATTGCGCTCGACAGACTCAATAAGAAAATTGATGCAGTCGAAATGTACAAAAGAGTTCTTGATATCGACCCATCTGACGAAGAAGCGCTCAAGAATATATCAGTCGCCCTTTTCACGCTGAGGCGTTATGACGAGGCACTTGAGTGGTCTTCGGCTGGTGCAACATCCTATCCATCAAATAAGATCTTCTGGCGCGTGCGAGGCGATAGTCTCTATGCGCTCGGAAGATTCGATGAAGCGGCAGAAGCGTTCACAAAGGGAATTGCCATCGATCCTCAAGACAGCAAACTCTGGTATTCAAAGGGTCTTGCTCTCGAAAGTGCCAAGAGATTTGAGGAGGCGCTAGCGTGTTATGAAAAAACACTCGCACTCGATCCAGATGATAAGAATGCATTGATAAGCAAAGGCGTCACGCTTGAATGGCTCGAGCGGTATCCCGAGGCACTTTCATCGTATGACGTCGCGATCAGTCTCGATACCGACAACCGATTTGTGCACATACGCCGGGGCTACGTCCTTGCAAAGATGAACAAACATGATGAAGCTGTCGCCGCTTTTGACCGTGCGCTCGATATCGCACCGAAGGATCTTGAAGTCCTCGAGGCGAAGAAACACTCACTTAAAGCACTTGAAAAATATAACGAGGTTATCAGAGTTTGTGATCTGATTATTAGGCTTGACTCGCGAAACAAGAATGCGTGGTTTGACAGGGGCGTTGCATGTCATCGGATCGGTGATCTCGCTGAGGCAATCAAATCGTTTGATAGGGCGCTCGAGATTGATTCATACGATCTGGGTATTCTTGAACATAAGAAGTCGGCGGTCATCGCAATTGGTGATCCAAATGAAATTCTTAAAGTGACAGAGCGGATTCTTCAAATCGATCCGAGGAATAAGCTCGCGTTGATTGATAAGGGAATTGCGCTCGAAAAAATTGGTCGTCTTGATGAAGCTGTTGAAAATTATGATAAGGCAATTCAAATTGACAACACAGACAAGGTCGCATTTTACCACAAAGGTCTCGCGCTCACGGAATTGGGAAGATATAGAGAGGCCGTGGAGGCGTTCGACCGGGCTTTCAAATTGGATCCGACTGATCCTTACACACTTGATAATAAGGGAAGAGCACTCCTTCTCATGCATAACTTCGTTGATGCACTTCGGGTCTTTGAGCAGTGTATTAAGATGTCGCCTTCGAATGCTAGATTCCACACCGATAGGGGAAAGGCGCTTGCTTCGCTTGATAGACTCGGTGAGGCGATTGAGGCATTTGACCATGCCCTCCAGCTTGATCCATCAGATGCGCAGGCTTGGAAATACAAAGGCGGCGTCCTATTCAGGATGGGGGAGTATGAAGAGGCAGCTAGTTGCTATTCGAAGGCGATTGAACTCGGTGTTGAGGACGCAGCAGTCTATCGCTTCAGGGGAAAAGCTCTCGAAAAGCTAAATCGACTGGAAGAAGCCTTGGAAAGCTATCAGAAATCTATTGCTATAGATGCCAACGCCCCCTCTGTTTGGTTGAGTCTGGCCGCTGTACAAATGAAATTAGGTGATCTCGCGGCCGCTTCTGGAAGCATCGATCGTTCTATCGATCTCGACTCAAATGACAAGGAAGCGTGGCTTGTTCGGGCAGAGATTATGCAGAAATTGGAAAATGTGGATGAAGCGATCAAATCGTATGATAAAGCGATAGGCATCGATCCGAAAGAAAAGGTCGCGTGGGCTGGAAAGGGATCCGTTTTGTTGCGTCTCGAAAAATATGAGCAGGCTAAGCGCGCTTTTGAGAAAGCTCTTGAACTCGATCGAAATTACGATTTGGCAAGGGAAGGATTGAAGGTCGCAGAGGAGAAACTCAGGGAAAAGGAGATCGCTGGTTATGCTGAGAAACTGCTCGAGTACGAATATCGAGCGGGAAAGAAAGTCACGAGGGAAGAAGCTTTTCGTGAAGCTGGCGTGCCATTTTCCTATCTGGATGATGTGATGCGGTATCTCGATCAGAAGGAAAGCGTTAACATCAATTTGCTTACAGACGAGGAGTTCGATGAATATGAACGACTCTCCCGTTCGATAATATTGGCAGCGTATCGAAATCCCAACGTCGGAAGATATGGGTTGCGCTTGTGCGATGTCTTTATGAACATGCCTGAGAGAGATATCAGGAAGGCCAAGAAAGTGCTATCATACATCCAGGCGGTTAACGAAATTGACTTCTCCAATGCAACGGCAGACGAGCGTTCCGATCGTTTCATTCGCGCGGCACTCAATTTACCCGAGGAACAGCGTTCGGCGATTGGTCTCATGGAAAACCTTGGTTTGGGAATTTATAATGCGAGAAAACTTGTTGGTATTCTCCGATCATTGAAGTCAGAGACGTATAAGACGCCGACGGTGCGGGTTAAGGAAATACCTGAGCGCAAACAGCTTGTTGACATCGAAAGAGAAGAGAAGTCTAAGGCATCTGATGTTAGGAAAGAAAGCACTGAGAAGCCATTGGCTCGAAGGGAACAGGATCTCTATTCGAGGTTGTACCAGGAGACAAAAACGGTCGAGGAAGCACCTCGAGCAGAGGAACTCAAAGGGCGTCGATGTTTGTTCCACGGAAATCAGGCAGTAATGAGATGCGCCTCATGCGGTACCTTGTTGTGCGCGGACTGCGTTGCAAAATCGAATTATTGTCCGAGATGTGGAACGGCAATTGAAAAGAAAGGTATGAAGACAGAGGGTAAACAGGAAGAGCCAAGAGAAATGAAAGCGGTCAAAGAAAAAGCCGATCGGAGCGAAGATGATAAGGGATCAAGGGACTGGACGCGGCTCTGATTGCGCAGGATTTTTATGAAAAATGATGATTAATACGATATCACATCAGCTTTCATAATTTCCCTTAGAAGGGCAGTGGCATAACAACCGCGGTCGAGAGAAAATGAGATTAATACCTCATCGTTCTCGACAAAATATGTCAAATTTTTCATCCTGGCTAGGAGCTCCCTTCGGCTGCCTCTCGAGCTACACTGGGGCAATTCTGGGACAACGAAATCTTTCTTTGTGATCCCCTCATTTTCAATGATTTCCCTTTCGATCGCTCCCATTTCGCCTTCCGCGAATTCACTCTCAGAACCGAACAGAACGCCGCTGACAAATGCCTT
>JANHAK010000040.1 GCA_024464195.1 Methanomassiliicoccales archaeon
ATAGACAACTGCATCAAAGTAACCATCAGAATTTGTACTCAAAGTGTAGGGACCGCTGACGATGATATTATTGGCGTCAACAAGCGAAACTGCCACGGTGATGCCAGACAGGGCATTTCCTGTAATCTCGTTTGTCACCCGACCGCCTACGACGATGTTCTCCCCCGCTTTATATTTGTAAACATTGCCGAGATCGATTAGAATAATTGGACTAGGTTGAGCAATCTTCAGAGAAATGCTAGCCTCGTTATTATTACGATTACTCTCGTCGACTAATCCTGAAGGATCTATCTGCGCCACAATCGAATAATCGCCAACAGTCAGGTTTACTGACCAAGTAAGATTTGCAATAACAGTCGCACCGACCGCGAAATCCTTTGTTAGTGATCCGAGGTAGGTCGAAACAGAATCTTCGTCAATCGCGTAAAATGCAACATTTATTCCAAGAGCTGACGTAAATCCGGTATTACGCATTCTTACGCCCAGAACCACGGTTTCTCCGACGTATGTTTCGTTCACGATGCGCCCTCTAAGTGTCACCTCTGGTTTGCCGATGAAATTCAGATCTGGTCGCGTATCACGAACTGTTAATTGCTGACTTGCCACATTATTATCGTATCTTATCTCGGGAATGGAACTATCTGGATTTACCAACGCCATAATCGTTCTCGTCTGCGTACTCAGTCCGGCATCAATTTCGACATCCCATTCACCCGAGACGACGATTGTTTGTCCAGGTCCGATCGTACCAGTGATGGTCTCATCGATTAATACGCCACTACCTATGGTCCCCAGCCAGAACTGCACAACGACGTTCGACGCACTACTCTCTCCGATATTCATTAAGCTGAGATCCATTCTGATATGTGTTCCAGCATCTACAGGGCTCGCTGGTGTGAAAATCAAGGATGTTGGCGTAAGATCCGCATAGTTCTTCACCACAGCAGTTATCGACGCTGTGTTGTCCGTCTTCGTATCTTCTTCAATTAATCCGGATTCGTCAACCACTGCGATAACTGTCCAGGAGCCGGGTCTATTCGGTATCCAAGAGAGTGTTGCGATTTCTGATTTGCCAGGTATGATACGAGATATGATACTATATCCGATCTTCGTCGACCCGACATCTGTTCTTGTCGCATAAAAGGTCACGTTGACTTCTTCTGCTTCAAGATCGCCACCATTGTGAACGGTGACTATGATAGTTGCTGTAGTGTTGGTGACGGGAGATGAAGGAGATAGAGCTAGATCTCCCACTGAGATATATAATTGAGCGATGCCGCGAACGGTAACTACAGTATAGTTAACGTTATTCCCTTCGTCTAATTCAGGTATCAAATTATCAGGATCAACAACAACTGAAAGATTGTGTTCTCCCAGTGGAAGACTTGCAATCCATGTTGCGTTAACGCTTACCGTTTCGCCGGGATTTATGATTGAAACTACGGAATTCTTGATTACCGATGTATTATCATAAAACCTGATGACGACATTTCTTGCTGGAACGGCGCCTCCGTTTGTAATGTTTGCAACCAACACGACTTCCTGTCCGCGCGCAGGTGATGTATCCGAAACCCAGAATGGTGGATCGAGATCAGGTAACGCGCTTGATATCGAAATGACAACTGATTTATCATTACGAGCCAAAGGCGTAGAATAGGGTGCTAAGGAAATCCCCAATGGACTTTCTGTCTCATAGGGTAGTCCACCGTACCAATAGGTAGCATTAACACGATAGAGACCAACGTATTGGATCGATGTCGACTTGATTCTATCGCATAGGGCACGAATGATCACCGTACCAGATTCGCCAGTTACAGCACTTCCATACACCGTACCGTTAATGTAGTTCACGACATTCACGTACGCTCCTGACAAAGGCGCGCCGACTCCGTCGAGCACTGTAACTGTTAGCCATCTATAGTGCCATACTTCTGCTGAACCGATAGGCGATATAGAAGGCATTGAAATGCTCGTGAGATACGCTTTCGCATTTCCACCGAAGGAAGACCATGCCTTGTTGAAGGTTGTATTGATGGCAGAAATAGTGGCACGCGATGTGGAAGGCGTCATCATGTCACAATAGATGGTCGACGCTTTGATCGATATTGTTGAGTTCCCATCGGCGATTACGGTGATTGTAGGCCCAATGATGGCATTATTTGCAATAATTGAGGCTCGGTCAAAAAGATAAACTTTCAAATTGAAGTTCGAAGCGAGTGTAGCAGAATTAAGGTTGAGCACACCATTGTTCTCTACAACAATGAGGAATTCATCAGCATTCCTCTGATTAATCGTTAATGTTGATTGGTTGAGGATTAGGGTACCGTTCTCCTTGACAACTACATTGCCCCTGAACGAGAAAGAGCCTGGAAGGAAAGTGAAGGTATTATTATCATCGACAACAAGATCGCCTTCCGCCGTGTATAGTTGAACACTGATGTTCTTAAACGCAATATTGTTGGCATAGGAGTACTCTGAGATGGATTTTAACCTATTGATATACACATAAATCGGATAAGTACCGATTTGAGATGGCAACCAAGCAAAACTCGTTCCATTTGAGCCGCCTGCTGGAACACTGACGTACTGAGTACCCAGCAATTTGCCGCCACTCAAGGGATCGCCTGAATAGAACTCTACACTCGCATCTATTGCGTTTGCCCTCCCCATTGCATTACGAATCGTAACATTCACATACGCAAGCTTGCCAGTAAAAATCGGTTCAGGTCCGATATCTATATCAGCCGCTGTGATTGATAAATCGGGTAATAAAGCTAGAACAATTACAGGCGTGGACAAATGATTGTTAGTATCATCGATCTCGCGGATTGCATTAAATTTATCCACTTCGACCGTAATTGTATGCACCCCAGCGGACGTACCATTCCAATTTATCGTCACATCCGCGTAGGAGCCAGCTGAAATATACGATATCGTACGGTTTCCAATCGCTGAGGATAAACCGCTGTAAAAGTCCACGAAATCGACCCTTACATTAGAAACCGCTGTAAGACCCGCATTTGAGATTCGAGCAGTGAGAATTACTATGTCGTTTTCATAAATCGTAGTCGGTACATATGTAAGAGATACGACCCTAAGATCTGGCTTATCAACAATCAGGTTTGACAACACAACTATCTTAGAGGTTATCTGATCGTTTTTTCCAATTGCTGGATATACTGGAAAGTCAACGCCGCAGAACCCGTAGAACATGCTCCCTGTCGTGTTTCTGTATGTAATATTTACCGAATACCCGCCGACGACCTGTTGCGCGTTCGGCAGTGTTGCTTCATTGATCACTTCCCACAGAAGCGGTATCTCAACTTCTCCAAATTGTCCTGTCTGCTTGTAACTTGTCACATCCTTTCCGAGATACTCGAGAACTACATTTGGCGGAACTGTATCGACACCGTCGGGGGAGACATAATATGCTGGACTGCCCGAGCCCGATACAGTTGCGTTTACAATGGCATTGGCGACTGGCAGAGATTGAGAATCTAGCAACGTGAGATTGAGCCATCGATATAAATAGATACTTGGCCTAAGTGTGATCTCAAGCCAGATCGCGTCAATATACGCATTTGCGCCTCCACCAACATTCATGTACCTAATCTGCAGTTCACTGATTTTTGAGAGCGTATCTACGCCTGCTGAATATAAATCAAATGTTTTTTCAATTTGACTTGTCCTGGTGTCGATTTTAATACTAGTATTTAAATAGTCTCCGCTTCCGACTTTATATTGCACATAATTATTTGGAATAAATGTTGCCGTAGTCAAGTAAATCATATGCAATACTACGGATGAAACACCTACAGTTAGATCACTCAAATTGAGCCCAGATATATCCATTGTTTGCCCATTACCTACTGTATAATACTGGGTATCATCAACCAGTAGACTAGAAATCGGTTGTCCAGTGTTATCATTTTCACCTCTTGAGAGGGGTAACGCAATGACTACACGGTCGGTTGGGACATAAGCCATTGAACGATCGGGCAATCTTGCGATCCCTTGCTCCGTATCAACATACACTCCATAGAGATAGGCATTAGAGCCGTCGAGAACAACCAACTGATTATGTTCAGTAACTTCGCTTGAAAAATCTACACCGAGATAAGAATTAACGGCGGTCATTTGAGTTGATCCTGCCAAAGTAATATTTCTATACGTGCTGAGAGACATTTCGACCGAGACCCAGATTCTATTAAAGTAAACTTTCTTACCATTGGCATCATTGTTTTCGAAAGTGATGTTCAATTTGCTTAGGTCAGCCGACGACATATCTGGAAGTGCTGAAGCGGCAATGACTTCATTATTAATCGAAGGATCATAGGGAGCTGATGTATCGCTAGGCACGATTGTTGATGATGAAATACCGCCATTGCGGAACGACCACTCCAAAGCATTCGTTCCGGTGTATCCCGCATCAGTCTTGTACTTGGCATACAGCGTAACAGCAACGCCTTCTCCCTTTTCAAAAACCAATCCCGCAATATCGATACCTTCGATTGCGAGCCTCTCACCTGAATCAACAGCAAAAAGTTTCTTATCGTCCATTGTCAAATTAACAAATTCTTCGCCGTCTGCTGTGTTATCAGCACCAAGCCCAAGAACGTTTCTTATGAGATTATAAGTGACAGTCACCTTTGATCCGTCATCAGCAGCGAAACCGTAATTATGATCATACGCGGAAGAATTCGAGTTTCTCTCGAGTAAACTGGTAATGCTAGAATCATAAAGATAAATATTCGATGAGATGAAGGCTAATGCGGCAAAGTCATCAAAAAAGTCCGCTGGGAATTGCGTCTGATTACAGTACTTTGCAATATCGGCTGAAGAATGCCCTATCATCGTAGAATTTCGCATAATGAGTGTTGAATCGTCAACAACCATGTGCCCTGGGAACTTCAAGATTGAATTGATCGCCTCAAGTACACCACCATTTCTTACAATAACGCCAAGGCTCGGGTAATCGTTAATTTGATTAAGATTAGTCGTGAGGATCGAATTGTTAAGAACAAGCATCCCACCGTCTTCGATTATTAGCCTATATACATGGTCATCACCAGTTCCTGCAATCCCATCAAATCCCGTGTCCTGATCGAAAACAAGGCCGCCATTTACGACATTGACAATTCCACCAGATCGTATAGTGAGATTACCCCGCATGTGATAGATTGTATCCGTGATGTTCCAGTAACGAATTGAATAATCTGCACCAATAATCATATCGTTCGACGGGGAAGCAGCCTCTACTCTCTCGGGGACCGTAAAGACAAAAAACCCGGCCAGAGAGGAAAAAATCAGGCACCATACAGTCAAAATACTCACTGATTTACTCAGAATATTTCGCCGTAACATTATCCCACCAAATACATTTCCGCCAGTTAAAGTAGCTATTAGTGATTATAAATACATATCCATTCAAGTAATTTATCATGATAATAAAAAAAAGAAGATCAAGAACATGCTTCATTTTCTGAGTCAATGATTGTTTTTGGATCTATTATTAGCCTACAAGAACTCCATTGGCTAATAGACACAAATTGATTTAATATCCAGAATCTTAATATCTCAAACTTGGTGCCAATTGACTATTTTTGCATACTATGTGACTAGGTTCATTATATTGGTACCTTTATATTTGCACGATCGCAAGACATCCAACCCAAAAATTATTCTTCAAAGTAATTTTCAGAGGAAAAGAATATTGAAGAGAAAAAGGTAAAGTAAATTCTGACTCTTCGAAGGTTTATTTCTTTCTAATAATCTTCTTGATTGAAATCGAGCGCTTGACGCCGGGCTCCTTCTTTTCTTCCTCGGCTTGAGTTTTTTCTCCGGCTTTTTCTTGCGCTTCTTCTCTAGCTTGCTTTTCTTCGACCTTCTCTTCAGGCTTTCTCTCTGCCTGAATTTCCTCTCTTTCCTTCTGCTCCTTCTTCTCTTCCTTGAGAATCGCCCCACAGGCGTAACATCTCTCTGCATCTGCATCGACGATCGTCCGGCAGTTCGGGCAGAACTTCTCCGTTGGCCGCTCACTAGCCTTCTCCTCGACCTTTTCTTCCATTCTCGTTTCTATTTCGCTAACACCTAATTCCAACGTAGCCTGAACTTCTTGAGTCACCGATGAAGATTCCAACTCTGCATGAGAAGGTTGACTTATCACCTCACCTTGCGAGAATCTTTCAGATGTCATTTCTGATTCCTCATGTAGAGCTGAAACTTCCGGAGTGCTAGTTTCTGAGATTGATGGCACTGCGGGTGGCTCAGTTACCGCTGATACCTCAACTTCCTCGATCTCCTCCACCCCAGAAATCAAAGCTTCTCTTCTTGCGAGGATCTTTTCGCGCTCACCGAGCGCCATCTCTCTATCGTTAAGAATCTTCTCCCACTCAACCAATCTCTTCTGTTCATTGACCAAGATTGCCTTGCTTTCAACAAGAAGTCTCTGCTGCTCCTCGAAAATCTTTACCTTCGCAAGGATCTCCTCCCTCTTCGCAGAGACCTCTTCAAGAACCTTTTTTAGATTCCTTTCCTCCGTGAGCAATTTTTCTTCGAGTTCTAAAATTCTACCAGCAGCTTGCCTAATCTTCTCTTCGTATCCCCTTACCGCCTCACCGAGTTCAAGAATTTGAGTTTCTTGTTCGGTAATTTCCTTCTGGCGCTTTTCAAGGGTAGTACGCATCGTGTGATTCTCTTCTTCACGAAGCTTGAGTTCCCTTTCCAATTCGAGTAATTCCGCCTCCGTTTTCTGAACTGCCTTTTCACGCGGTATTAATTCTGATTCCCTTTTCAGCAACTCTTTTTCTTTTTCATCGAGTTTTCTGGCATAATCGTCAAGCTGCTGCCTTCGTTCCCTCAACTCCGCGTCTTTTCTATCAAGCTCTTCCTTTCGTCTTCTAATTTCGACTTCTTGCGACTTGATTCTCTCCTTGAATTCTTCAATGACCTGCCAAATTGGGATACTATCCTCCGATGACACTCGCCTTCCTCCTCACATCGCTAATTTCGTGAACACCATTTCAATGATTTAATATCATTCCATCTTCGATTAATTAATTGTGCTATGACAACGTAGGCCCAAGAACCATGAGACCGTTGCTTCCAATCTCAATCGTATGTTTTTCCATACTATGCTCACAAGCCCTCATTTTCTCCACTCGGATAAATCTGGCAAGTTTGCCACGTGTCCGATCGAGACCTAACTCAATGATCCCATCCGCAAGGAAAACCTCGTTGCCAACAAAATCAACCGACCCTCCCTGGGAACGTTCCATAATGATAAATGAGATGAGATTAAGATCGCGCAGCGTCTTAAAGAAATAGAACATCTTTTTTCGCATGCCTCTCATGTCATCCATAAGCGAGTAGAGAGCGCCCAGAGAATCGAGGGCGAAGACCGTGAACCTGTCTTGATGTTTTTTCTTGGAGTATTCGATGACCTGCTCTACAAAATGAAGATAATCTGTTGGCGCTTCGGATTCAATGACTTCATCCAGTTCTCTTAGATCTGTGAAATCAGATATCTCAAGATTTGACGCTATCTTGATTCCAAGACTTCTCATATTTCTCATATGGCTTTCCGCCGATTCCTCGAGCGTTACATATAACCCACATTCGTTTGTCTTTTCAAGATATGTGGATATCAGGGAATATGTAAAACTCGTTTTGAGAGAACCCGGCGGTCCTGTGACGAGCACGACCTTCGGCGACTCGATATCTGTCCGAAAGATCTTTTCGAGACCCTGTATCGAATTCTTGAACATCGTTACGCACCAGTACCTCGAGAAAATTCATTGATATCGCCACTAATAAACCTTTGTAACTAAATTATCGATTTTGATAATTAATCAATGGTCTTTGAAAACGATCGAAGTCGATATAGATCTGGTGTACTTATTGAAAAAGAGATGTTTCATTTATAGATCGGCACTATGATTTTATTTATTTGATCCGGGCGAGATTATAAGTCAAGACCAGAGAAGCTCTTTCATCGGCACTCGATTCAATATTCCCTAATCGATTTATATTCATTTTTTAAGAGAGTATCGAATTCTATGCAACCCCTAATTTGATTATACACGATGCTCAGAACTCATTGAGAGAATCGAAATCCTCGTCGGACACTTCGTCCTCAGGTTCCCGCGGAATCATATCTTTGTCCTCGGTCACTTCCGCCATATCGACCATTTTCTCTTCCTTCTCACCGATCAGGCGCGCAATAGCTGTAACTTTGTCACCCTCGCGGAGCCGCATAATTTTCACGCCCATTGTTGCCCTTCCCATCACCCTAATGTCGGCAACGGGAATTCTGATCACCATGCCTTGCGTGCTAGTCACAATGAGTTCGTCGTTTTGAGCGACATCGAGAACCGAAACGACTTTGCCGTTTCTTTCTCCAGTTTTTATCGTAATGACACCTTTACCCCCTCTCTTTGTTTTCCTGTATGCAGACACTGGTGACAATTTGCCATAACCGTTCTCAGTGATAGAAAGAAGCATCGAATCTGGGCTCACTGCTGCCATACTGACAACTTCATCACCAGGATAAAGCCTGATCCCGATGACACCTTTTGCAGGTCTTCCCATCGGCCTGACTTCTGTTTCGCTAAATCTGATAGCTTGGCCGCACTTCGTTGCGATGACGATTTCCTTCG
>JANHAK010000041.1 GCA_024464195.1 Methanomassiliicoccales archaeon
CAATGTGCTGGTCTGATCACACCACGTGTAATTGAAATGACCAGGACGGGGAATTCAATTCTTAATAAATTGTCTTCGGCAGACTTTCACTTTCCTAATGGTTTAATTCTCGAGGTAAGAGGAAAAGGCACAAAGGCTTTCGTTGTTGATAGAAGACGTTTCGATGAGATTTGCTATGAAAGAGCCGTTTCTGCTGGCGCATCATTTTCTCTCAACTCAAAGTTCATTGGCTTTTCGAATGAAAGAGACAAACTCAAACTAGCTATAGAAAAGAATGGAGAGCGGCAAATCATTTTAACTAAACTCCTCATTGGTGCTGATGGTTATAGATCCCGTGTTTCCGAAATCGGGGGCCTCGGGCAACCTCTGGAGAGGGTTAGGGGAATCCAGGTCGACATTGACTATGAAATGGATGAACAGGATATCGTACAAATATACCTCGGCGAAAGAGTAGCACCAGGCTTTTTTGCATGGATGATCCCCTGCGGTTCATTCACGAGGTTGGGTCTTTGCATTTTAGAACAATTTGGGGCACCAGTAAATTATCTCAAGCGACTTCTCAAACAGCTCGGCCTCGATCAACGGAAAAGAATCAGGCTGAGTTCTGGAATCATTCCGATCGGTCCTTTGCCTAAAACATATGCTGATCGATTGATGATCGTTGGCGATGCTGCCGGTCAAGCCAAACCGTTGAGTGGAGGGGGCTTGTATACAGGGTGCATCGCTGCACAATGCGCGACCAAGACAGTCTTGCGTTGTTTTGAGGAGGAAGACTTTTCTGCGCGCTTGACCTCAACATATCAGCGAGCTTGGAAACGACAGATTGGTCGGGAACTGGATCGCGGATACCTTATTCGCAAAGTTTTCACCAGGCTTGATGACAAGAAACTCGATGAGATAGGATCAATCTTGAAGAGGGAGGAAGTTATCGAAATTCTTTCAACGGGAGACATCGATTTTCCGAGCCTCATCGCTCCATCCGTTTTGAAGGCTGCACCATCTCTTCTCAAATTTTCGCCGCAACTTCTGCGCTCTCTTATAGGAAAATGATCTGATGATCAAGAAAAAAAGAAATAGAAGCTCGATTTTGGAAGCTCAGGAATGTTACTGGCGAAAGTCGAAAAGAGCCGGGCGGAAGCGATCAGGCGAAATCTCTTCGCACTAGATGTGGTGAGAAAAGATCTCGCTATTCTGGAGGAGCAAGACAGTATACTTATCCCTCTGAAGGAGAATATCGATGCGGAAACCATCAGGAAATTTGGGTTGGAACTCATCGAGGGAAAAAGTCATCCACGCACGTATTACAGATCACCTTATGAAGAAATTAGGGAATGCATCGAAATACCTGATAAGCTCAAGGAATATTTACCAGATAAATGGGAAAAACTCGGAGATGTTCTCGTCCTCCGGATACCCACCGAACTTGACGATTACGAAACACAGATTGCGGAGACTTATGCAAGAGTTCTGCGCGCTAAAACTGTTTGTCGGGAAATCGGAATTATTACGGGGCCGTATCGGGAACCAAATCTTAAGGTGATCTTTGGTGGTGAGACGGAGACTGTGCATGTTGAGAACGGAATCAAATACAAACTCGATGTCGCTAGGATCATGTTTTCCTCTGGCAACATCAACGAGCGAAAGCGGATGAGCGAACTCGAATGTGATGATGAAATTGTCGTCGATATGTTCGCGGGTATTGGTTATTTTACGTTACCCATTGCCGTTTATACCAAAGCGAGGAAGATCATCGCTTGTGAGATCAATCCCCTCTCTTATCGTTATCTCGAAGAAAACATTCGCCTCAATCATGTCGAATCGAAGGTTACAGCCTTCCTTGGGGATAATCGTCGTTTGCAAGGCAAAGGTATCGCAGATAGAATCATCATGGGTTATATTGGTACAACACACCATTATCTCCCCAAAGCAATAGAACTCATAAAACCTGGTGGAACAATTCATTATCATGAAACGTGTCCAATCGATCTATTTCCTGAACAATCAATGCGTCGCATCGACAACGCGATAAATGGGCGACCGTATGAGATCATCAGTATGCGAGAGGTGAAATCATACGGGCCTTCAACAATTCATATCGTCGTGGACATGCGTGTTCTTTAATGATTCTCGGCTCCTTGTTTTATTTTCTCTCCTCTCGCACAATTTCTTCGATCGAACCGGTTGCCGCGATTAACAGCACAAGTGCCTCATGATATGCTTCCCCTTCGCTTTTGACAAGCTCACTCGCAAAATTTGCAAGATAGGTTCCAAAAGTCTTTTCCTCATTGGTGTATTGCCAAGATTTTTGATCAGCAATATTTGCGACGCACAAGAAAGCGTAAGTCACAGCGCGTGCTCGATGGTCAAGTTGCCGCTCCTTTTCGATGATTTTCAACAAGGATTCTTTGTCCTGTGTTTTAACGATTCTCGCAAGTCTATCGGCTAATCGTCCAATGTCACCAAGGAATGAATATGAAGGCAAAAGTGCGTGAACCTGATTTGCCAATTCTAGTCTCTTCGCCTCGTTAATCATCTGGGCGGGACTCAGGTCTGAGCGTTGATTGAGTATCGTATCTATCACACCTGGTGAGGCAACTTGTTCGAGAAGCAATTTTCCAAACCGATCCCACAGTTCTCCAATTATCTTTCCTGCCTGGTCGCTAGTGGAAATGAGTGGAATCTTTTCTTTGAGAAGGAGACCCCTGAGCGCCTCTTTTTCCGCATTGCTCCCCCTCAAATGAGAAATGAATGCATTGATATCCGATCCAAAGCATTTCTCGCCGACTACTAGAATCGGATCGTTTCGATTTTGAAGTTGCATGACGATTTCTCTTAAATAGGATTCGAAAAACTTGCGATCTCCGATTTTACCGTTGATGTAATCCCGGCGCAACGCACCGCTTCCCTCCATACCTTTCTTGATCTTGCACACTGTGCACGAAGACAAACATTCGAATTCATTTTTGACGCTCAGGTCAAAATCCGATGCTGGATCCCTCCCAGCAATCCCTTTCATAATGTGGTGCAGAAGATTCTCATCGCCGAGACATTCTGTGCATATTGATATGGTGAGACCCGCTGATTTCCATAGAATTTCGAATCTCATTCTTGCTGATGTGTGAGGGCAATGGCCGCGGTCGTCGAGTTTGTAGGGTGCTGTTCGTAGTGAATCCCTGACATATTCTATCGGCGCTTTTGGCGAATTCGAAGAACAAAAAAAACCGCTCTCAGATGAATAAAGATATAAATTGTCCTTCTGCGCGATATCCCAAAAAGCCAATAATCTCAATTCGGGGTCATCGAAATACTGTACCCCAATCAGTTTTTCTTTGTCAACTTTTCCACGCACCGCGTACGAGATTTTTCCAATCGGCAAGTCAACGAAAGCGAGATAGGGGATTTTTGTCGCATTCTTGAGCGATATCGTGGCCGCGTAGCTTCTAACAAGCTGATCTCCCCAGCTAGCAAAAGATATCAAACGTTCCGTGTCGTCTCCGAATTCGGAGATCTTTTCCATTTTGCTCAGAATCTTATCAAAAGAACATTTCCTGCACTTTGAGATGCATTTGGGAAAGAGGATGGCAGGGCTCTCGGCGAGTTTCCTCGCCTTTTCAATCAATTCTTTTTCTAAGTTTTTCGGCGTGATCTTTAATCCACGTGTTTTGAAACTTCTCTGCATGATCACTTACATGAAGTGACGCTCTTATGATAAGCTTTTGCGCAGATCAACACAAAAGGATTTAACGGATGACATATTCATTTGCGTGTTGAGGGATGTCGTGCCGGATAAAAAGTCCTATGCGAAGGGCTATCTCAAAGGATATGAAGACGGATTGAAAGAGGCATGGGAAGAACTTATCTCGCTAACAATGAAAGGTTACAGTGCACGTGAAATACAGGTGCTCGCGAAGTCGTCGCGTAGCTCAATCACTGCGAAAATAAAGCAGAAAAAAAGGAATTTCGAAGAGGAATTTGGACAGCTTGACGAAGAGGAGACCAGAGCATCGGAAGGTATGAGTGTTCCCGCAGAATTTGTCCCCGGATCGGTTTTTATTCTTAAGGGAAAAGAAATTGATAAAGCGTTTATTTTTTTTAAATCACTCTTAGAAAAAGGCTATAAAGGTCTTTGTGTAACGAGGTCGCATCCCTCGACGATAAAAAGGAAATTCACGTTAAATGTCCCGATGGTGTGGCTCACAAAAGAGGAAATGTTACCGCCTGAGCAAAATGGTGCCGATGAACAGATGTACGTTTCACCAACGGATCTGCCAAGGCTCTCAACAATACTGAAGACTTTTACTACAGACAAATCTGGGAATGATTTGAAATCTACGAAGGTTATCCTACTAGAAGGCGTTGAATACCTCATCACACAGAATGATTTCAGAAATGTCTTAAAGTTCCTACAAACCGTCAAAGATCAAGTCGTTTTATCAAAATCGATACTGTTGCTTCCAATCGATCCTTCTACGTTCGAACAAAGAGATCTCAGTTTGTTTGAACTTGAAATGGGAAGATAACTTTGTTGCGTTCAGGTAGTGATCTCCGTTAGTAATCACTAGTAACTGTGATAAATTAAAAAATAAAAAAGAGCTGTGGAAAGTTTTCCCTAGAGCGGCAACAATTTCCTAAACAACCCATCGAGTTTTCCATTACTTGCTCATGTAAATCTCGATGGATGACACATTGGCGCTGCCGCCGCCCTCTGCTGGAATCGTCTCAGTTTGTATTTTGATATCCTTCACCACAGCATCGTGTATGAATCTATTCCTAACGATCTCAGCGACATCAACCGCACGACTGATGGCTCTTCCTCTTGCCTTAATGATCACGTCGGTCGAGCCGCTGTTAAACTGTGTCACAACAGCCAAAACATAGTTCATTGTTGGTTTTTTTCCGATGTATACCGTGTTTTCGTCTGCCAATGTTAAACCTCCCTTGCGGTGGTATAGAGTGAACAATAACAGAAACGATATTTATTTCTTTCCCGTACTGATCTGGGAAAAAGGATAAATCGGTGGGGCTATAAAATCAACAAAAAATACCGATTTTTGTCGCATCATTTGAATTGAGACGGATCAAGATATCCCACTTTCTTTTTTATGTACTTCTTCACTTGCTCCTCGAACACATTTTTCGTAATGAATCCTGAAGCGTGCATAAGTGTGTCGTTTAAATCAGGTTCAATCTTCATCGATGCAAGGCAAGGATAGTGATGATGGGTGAGTGCGGCCTTCTCAACAATCTCATCAAGCCGTACTCCCTTCATGTTTTCCGCGACGTACTCTGTATTGCCACATGGTGTGCCTCTGCCCACTCTAATGTTGCTGGCAGTTTTGTTATCTTCCGTTTCAATCTCAATAATTGGTTTGCCAAACCATCGTGCAAATTCGTCGATTGTCTCCTTACCGATGAAGTCAAGAGAACAAAAAGGCCTGGGAAAAGAGTACTCAACGCCCCATTGATCCATAACCTTGCTAATCTGGTTAACCTGCCCAAATGGCATCCACTCACCATTATCGATTGGAGCGATGAGGCCCCGAGCCTTCGATCGACGAATGAGTTCGGGCACTAATTGTGGAGCATTTGGACTTTCAGAAAGAAAAAGAAGAAGGTCTGTTTCCGGAATTTCTCCTGGAATATATTCTGATGCGTCATCAATGATCGTTGGAAGTTCCTTTGACAAGTGCTTTGCGCTGATTTCCCAATGAGGTGGAGCTCTCTTTTCTAGATGTTTGAGTATCCTTTCTCCGTATTCTCCTTGCCAAACCACGAGCACCCTGAATCCTGTGGAATAATCTCTTGGTGATGGAGCGGTATACAAATCGACTTTTTCCATTTGAGTTTCTGACTTCTCAATAATTGATCGCCTAGTGCTATAGTCAACAATCTTCTCACCAAGATTTTCGACTAGGGAGGAAAAGGCGTGTGTCGCCTCATCTGGTATGCCTATAAAAAGCTCGCCGTATCGGCGTTCAGAACCGATCGCCCCATCTTTTTCAGACGATGAAACCGTAAGAGCCGCATTTCCCGACAAAATTCGGATGTTATAATAAGCTTTTCTTTCTGATGAACTGATGTTCGCATATGTGATCGTGATGGGAAGATAATCAAGTTGCATGCCATGTTCTTTTGCAAGGAGCCATAAAGCTTTGACAATTTCGCTGCCGGAAAGTTCCGATGTCAGTGTGATTTTCTTTATTGCCATGATACTCAGTGGGCGGTGCAAATGATATTGTGTCTTTCGATCACATCATTCAAGTTTGATCGCTTCAACGGGACACTCATCAACACAGGTACCGCATTCAGTACACTCGTCGGGGTTTTCGACTCTTGATATGTTATCAACAATCTTGAAAACGCTTGCAGGACAGACTTCTTCGCATCTTCCGCATCCAGTACACAAATCTTCATCAACCTTTGGTGGCATAATCGATGACCTCCGTTCTTCAGGGGATACAATACCGGCATTTAAATCTGTTCAATGTCCAGAGACCCTCAGAATTATTCTCGCGTTATTGTAGTATGCCTATGATAGACATTTCCCCGAATTTATTCGGTGTTTTCTAATCTAAATGACGCGGTGCTCCCTGAAATATTTTGCAAGGATACGCTTCTGTCCTTTTCTTAAAATTTCTGACAGCGTCGATGTCGAAACCCCTAAACTCTTAGCTAGCTGTTTGAGACTGATTTTCCGCGGAAAATCAAAGTACCCTTTTTCAAACGCCATCCGCGTGATCTGTTCTTGCCTCGCAGTCAGCGCATCCTTGTCGCTGATCTCCGTAATCTTAATCAATTTTGGATCTGCGCCTACTTTCTCAAGATTCCTCATCAACTTTTGAAGTGGCTCCTTCTCTGTCACGAGCAAAGACCACTCGAGCCGACCGTCCTTTGTTGAGGTTGAAGAGGTGAGGAAGCAGTCTGTATGCGCAAGCAATCGGCAGACGGCACACTCAGTTGTCGAGAACATTGCGAGAACCTTTCCTCTTTCAATAGGTGTGATATCAACATTGAAAATATTGGGACTCGATTTAATTGACTCAATTACTGATGGAACGTCCTCCTCTCTCTCAACTTCGATTTCAACGAGATCTCTGACCGCGTGCCCGTTGACAGGTTTTGAGCTGATAATCTTGATGACTGAAGGATATTGCATGAGCGCGTCCTTGATCCAATTTTCTGGCATTTTTAGCGATACAACGGCTTCCATCATTCGCTGATCACTCCTATGGATAGAATCCCCTCAATTCCATTGCTCTCGCAACGCGTTTCATTGCTAACATGTAAGCAGCAGTCCTCAAATCCACATTTTGACTCCTTGCAATCCCGTACACCGTTTCGAAAGCTTCTGTCATCATCTGCAACAAGCGGCTCTTGACCTCATCTAACGACCAGAAATAGAACTGTAGATTTTGTACCCACTCAAAATAGCTGACCGTCACGCCACCCGCATTCGCGAGGATGTCTGGAATTACCATGATTCCTTTGTCAAAGAGAATCCTATCTGCTTCTGGCGTCGTTGGACCATTTGCTCCCTCGGCAATGATTTCAGCCCTAATCTTATTCGCATTATCTTTTCTAATGACATTTTCAAGCGCTGCTGGAATGAGGATTGTACATTCAGTTTCAAGTAAATCCTCTTGCGTAATGTTATCCGCCCCTTCCATATTTTGCACAGAACCAGTTTTCTGCTTATGTTCATAGACCTTAATCGGATCAAGTCCATTTCGACTCGTGATGCCGCCTTTCGAATCGCTGACTGCAACGATCTTGCATCCTGCTTCCTGATGAAGGAGTCTCGCCGCGTGCCAACCCACATTGCCGTAACCCTGAATGGCAACCGTTGCCCCTTTTAATTCAATGTTTTTCACCTTGGCGGCTTCTCGTATAACATACATCAGACCGCGGGAGGTCGCTTCATCTCGTCCCTTGGATCCCCCAATTTCCAGTGGTTTACCAGTTACGACCCCAGGTATCATATATCCTCTATTCATGCTGTAGGTGTCCATGATCCATGCCATGGTCTGTGAATCGGTGTAAACATCTGGCGCTGGGATATCTTTTTGAGGACCGATAATCATAGAAATCTCCGTCACATAGCGTCTCGTCATGCGCTCGATCTCCCCTTGGCTCATTTCCTTTGGATTACAGATAACTCCCCCTTTGGCACCACCAAATGGAATACCCATAACCGCACATTTCCAAGTCATCCACATGGCAAGAGCCCTCACCTCATCGAGCGAAACATTTGGATGATACCTGATTCCTCCCTTACATGGTCCGCGTGCAAAATTATGCTGAACGCGAAATCCCGTAAACATTCTCACCCTGCCATCGTCCAACCTAACGGGAAAGTTGACCGTAAGTTCACGCTGCGGTTTCGTTAGGAAATCGATAAGCTCCTGATCAAGTCCAAGGAGCTTTCCCACATTTTCGGTCTGTTTGACAGCCATCTCATACGGATTGTTCTGGTCCATTTTTTTCCCCTTCATGAATTGCCTCGAGCAAAGTTATAAAATTAGTATTTGTGCGACGTGTCTAAATACAATGCGGTCATGTCATCGATCAGCTCTTTTTACATG
>JANHAK010000042.1 GCA_024464195.1 Methanomassiliicoccales archaeon
AGCTCCGTAGGGAATGGGCCTGAACCTACGCGCGTTGTATACGCTTTTACAACGCCAAGAATCTCATTAATGCAAGTCGGCGGAACGCCAGCACCGGTGCAGATGCCACCAGCAACACAATTCGAAGAAGTGACATATGGATAAGTTCCGTGATCAACGTCTAACATAGTGCCCTGAGCACCTTCAAAGAGAACTCTCTTGCCATTCTTGATCGCCTCATTAATGAGAATAGATGTATCGGTAATATATTTCTCAAGATAGGAGCCATATTCAATCAATTTTTTCATCATTTCCTCAATTGATGGCGGGTGAGATCCACCATATATTTCAAGAATCCTTTCTTTAATGGGATATATCAACTCCAATTTTTCCTTCAGCGATTCTTCATCTAGGAGATCACAAACCCTAATACCATAACGTGAAATCTTGTCTGAGTAACACGGTCCAATCCCCCGACCTGTTGTACCAACGCCCTTCGATCCCCGATGAATCTCTTCCGATCTGTCGAGCATCTTGTGATATGGCATGATGACATGTGCTCTATCTGAAATCCTCAGACCTCCAATGCTACGACCGCTCTTTTCAATGGTTTTCATCTCTTCGATCAGTTCTTCTGGGTCGATGACGACACCATTGCCAATAACGGAAATCGTATTTTGCCTAATAATTCCTGATGGTAATAAATGGAGTTTAAAAATTTCATGATCTAACGTGATAGTATGACCTGCATTCGTGCCGCCTTGAAATCTCACGACGAAATCCGCCCTTTCGGCGAGGAAATCGGTAATCTTGCCTTTTCCCTCATCTCCCCATTGAGTTCCAATCACAGCAAGCGTTGGCAGACTCTCACCGTCATAAGGATGCTGCTCATGGTAAAAAACATTTGTGAACTCTCTACAATTGCATCAACAAATAGCGGAATCCATGTTACCTCGCGATTCCCTCAACTCTTTCTAAGACTTCCTTTAATGTTAGATCTGTCTTGAAGCCTCTTGGAGAAAAATGCGTTCTTGATGCTTTTCCAGATTTCCTCAATTCTTCTAAGATTTCATTCAAAGGAGGCGGTGAAATCTTCAACATCGAGGAGATCTCATCCACGTCGTAGAAATAGGGGAGATCATCGAGCTCCTCGTTCCAGATCTGAAGATATTTTATACAACGATTTTTACATTGAAGAAAATCATGAGGATCCATTCGAGCAATTAGCTCCTTGTCGAAAAGTCTACCCAACCAGAGCGGCCCGATCTGCTCAAATTCGCCAGTTGCTGGGAACTTTCGCTCTTTTGAATTTTCATTATAACCAATTGATCCCAACGTTTGCAACGATTGGTCAGCGTATCGAGCGCCCTCAAGTAATTGAATATGAAGCCTGAAATAATGATCCGCGTAAAAGCAAAGTACTGGCTTTATCCCTCTCTCAAATTTAGCGGCTTCTCTTGCAAGATAACCAATCAGGATCCGCAAGCCTAGTTCATGGCCAAACACACAACGAACTGATTTTGCTCCATATCTTCTCAGACATTTACCAGGATGCGTACCAGCAAGTGGCGCTGTATCAGTTGCGGTTATACCGAGAATGCCTCGCCGTTTGCATCCTTCGATCCCAAACTGAACAAAAGGTACTGGAGATCCAAAAGGGTCGATGTCGATATAGTCAAAAGTTTGTTCACATAACAAAATCCTCACATCGGATAGAGACGGAATACAATTTTCCAGTTCGTTGAGAGCAATATTTCTTTTGATGTATTCGAAGGCTTCTTTGCTCTTATCATTAATAATAATTTCAAAAGTCCCTGGTGATTCATTTGCTATTCTAACCGCTCTAACTCCAGTTCCTGCGAGTCCATCAAGAGCTCTTCCCTCGAATTTCAAAGCGCCGAAGAGCATAACGCTTACGTCCCTGCTGAAAGCTGTTTGCTGATTATAGAACACCCCGCTGAGGCGCTTCCCTGGGCCTTTCAGCGTATGTTCTTTCGGAACGAGAACCCTTGTTTTTCCTTCCACGATTTCGACTGCAGCTGGGATCCCACTCACAGGAGTTCTCCTTTCATCAATTTCATGATCTTATAAGGCAACAGATTCCTGTTGATCGGCGTTACCTCAAGAATCCTTACATCATCCCTTCTTCTTATATCCTGAAGAAGAGGATTTCTAGACTTTTTGTGTAAGGTCAGTAATAGAGGTTTTTCGATTTCTAGTGCCGCTTTGACAGCACCAACAAATTTCTCGCTTTCGACCTCCATTTTTCCGACCTCATCGATCACAACGACATCAGCCGTCTCGCATGCTTTCAGTATCGCTTCGACACCGACCTCCTCCAACGCGCTAAGATCCACACCGAATTTACCAACCATAAATTTACTACGGATCTCAGTACTCGCCAGAATGGCTTTCCGTTTTGTCTGCCAGTCAATCACATAAAAGCCAAGCCTTTTGTTATCTTCAATGATTGGTTCGGTGATCATTCCTCCGACTTTCATCTCATCTGCTTCAAGCATCTCGATAACTTTGAGAAGAGCATGTGTTTTGCCAGCGCCAGGTAATCCAGTAATACCGATTTTTATTCCTTTACTCATTATTTTCACCGAAATTTTCAACAGCACTCTATATAATTAGGCGATAAATGTGATAATCTGTATGGCAATTCTATGTTTATTATCTTTTTGTTTAATTAAAAAAAGTTGAAACGCCAGCGTAATCGTAATTTTACTAGATTTCGACAATCTCCTTGATGAACATAAGTGGATAATTCAACTCTTCGATGTATTTCATTTGTGCAACAACTCTTACCTCGTCAACTCTGATTACGACATTCACTTCCAGCATCTGCCCGGTCAGGGTTTGATAATCATATTCATTACGCTTTTTCCTCAAACTCTTTCGATCGATCTTCACACTCACATCTTCGACAAATGGCTGGACACGAACTCCATCTTCAATAGCCCTTTCCAGACTTTCAACATTCGATGAACTGATAGGTGTTCCGATGAATTGATGGTAAATCGTTCCCAGTTTAATTCCTGCTTCGAAGGCAGCGCGCTCTCTCTTTGAACACTTAAAGTATCTCGAAGCAAGTTCTTCTCTTTTTGTCAAAGAATCGCCCCACAATTTCCGAGGAATCATCCCATATCGAATATATCAATTAACAGGTTCCAATACTAGTTTTGCATCAATCACAATCGTATCGTTCTCTCTCACGAAAACTGGGTTGAGATCAAGTTGATTAATGTGGTCCTCTAACTCAACACCGAATCTTGAAACCTTTACCAGGAGATCGATAAGCGAATTCCTATCCGTCTTAATATTTCTAAAGCCATGGAATAGCTTCTGTGCTTTGATTTCGTCGATCATTTCTTCCGCATCCAACCTGTCTAGGGGGACAAGTCTGAAGGAAACGTCATTGTACAATTCCGTCAGAACGCCGCCGATTCCAAACATGATACTCATTCCAAAGGTTCTGTCCTTAATGAGTCCTACAATAACCTCAATTCCCGGCTTTTCCATCGGTTCGACTAAGACAGACGCGCCCGGAAACCGTGATGTGATGAGATCATAACACTCACGAAGTTCTTCTCGGCTCTTTACATTTAGAAAAACGCCACCAACATCGGTCTTGTGTATGATGTCAGAGGAACAGACTTTCACCGCCACAGGAAAGTTGATTTCGAGCGATTCAATTTGATCTCGATTGATCAGAGTAAAATTGGTAGTCTTTATTCCATAATCCTTGAGTATTGTTTTTACCTCACTTTCTGATAGGTATTTTCGTCCCTGCCGTCTCAGTTGTGCTATATCCATATGATTCCCAAGTCACGGGCAACAACTTCATGAATATTATCTTTTACCTGTCATATCTCATGACAGCTTCGAAAAACAAGAATCCTATGAAGAAATCGAGATTTTGATAACGCAAGGATGAAGATTTGAGTGATAATGTTGATCCTAAACAATTCATGTCTCTTTTTGCTGCAGTCTCAGAGCCTTTCCGAGCTCGAAACCGACCTCAAGAGCGTCTTTGTTCAATTCAAACGTTCCCTGCGGTGAAATATCTTGCAATGCCCGAATCACCGACTTTTTGCTTATGATTTTGGAAAGGTAAATAAACGCACCGAGCATGATGATATTGGCAATAATGGGTTTTCGTAATTCCTTTGCTTTTCTAATGGCAGGTACCTCGTAATATCGAAGATCGGGTCTTGATCCCACCGCATCGGTGTCAAGAACCACAATTGTATTTGATTTTGTATCCTGGATAAATTGCTCATACGCTTCTTCTGACATCAAGATCAGGTAGTCAGGTTTTTCGATGAAAGGGTAAAACTCGGCCCGATCTGAAATTTTGACATCGCATTTTGAAGTCCCACCTCGTGCTTCAGGCCCATAAGATTGTGTCTGCACTGCAAACAACTCATTTCCTCTTTTCCTTTCATATAGAGAGGCTGCTCTAGCAAGGGCAATACCAGAAAAAATGATTCCTTGGCCCCCTAAGCCCGCAAATCGTATAGAAATCAACATCTTAATGTGGAATTCTCAATCGGATTCATATAACTCACTAAGATTGAATGAACACAACACAATGCCAAAACGATAAAATAGGAGTAGTTTCCGTATAAATTGATAGGAGTGACGTTCTTATGGAGGACAACAAGTTTTACACGCTTCCAAAATTAAATTATGGATATAACGAGCTGGCACCGAACATTTCAGAAGAGCAATTAACAATTCACCACGACAAACATCATCAGGCATATGTCGCTGGTGCGAATGCAATTCTTGAGAAGCTGGATAAAGCAAGAAAGGAAAATGTTGAGATCGATGTGAAATCGACGCTTAAGGAACTGTCTTTTCACATCGGCGGACACGTTCTCCATTCGTTGTTTTGGGACAACATGGCTCCAGCCTCGAAAGGAGGAGGAACACCCGGTGGGCGCTTGGCTGATGTTCTCACGAAAGAATTTGGTAGTATTGAACGTTTTAAGAAGGAATTTTCACAAGCAGCGAATAGCGTAGAAGGATCTGGATGGGCAGCACTTGTCTTTTGCAAATTGACGAAACGTCCCCTTATCATGCAAATAGAGAAACATAACGTCAACATTTATCCTGGGTTTAAGATTCTAATGGTGCTCGATCTTTGGGAGCATGCTTACTACATAGATTATAGAAATGTTCGAGCCAAATTTGTCGATGCGTTCTGGAATATCGTCAACTGGGATGAAGTGGATAAGAGACTGTCTGAAATCTTCTAGGTGAGATCGAAGAAATTGTTCGGGGTCTCCTTCCCGAATGGGGTGACGAATCCCAATCGCTGGTTCCAATTAGTCGCCTCATTTAGAATGAGGTCGTGTTTAGCATAAAAATTTACAAAATTGTTGCAGCCTCGTAATGCGGGAATCAAAGGTCTGCCGTAAAATAAAAATTATGTTTGTTCAATTTTTGGTTTTATTGATCTCAAAACCTCGGCGAGCGATGGCCGATTTCGTTCAACAAATTCCCCAACACTGATTTGTCCTTCGATATTCAAATCGACTGGGTCAATATCCCACGATTTTGTTTTTTCTCGCCTCACTGTCTTGATTTTCAACCACTCATACATCTGTTTTGGATCCCCCATTTTATTTCTCCTACCGAAGCCAGTGGGACACGGGGAAACAATTTCAACAAATGAGAATCCCTTCTTCGTGAGAGCTTTTTTCATCGAACCTATAATTTCTTTGACATTTCTAACAGTCCATCTAGCAACAAAATTCGCACCTGCGGTGACAGCCAGTTCGGCAAGATCAAACGGATATTCCTTATTCCCAAAAGGCGTAGTACTGCTCAACGCATTATATGGCGTAGTCGTTGATGCTTGGCCACCTGTCATGCCATAGATATTATTATTGATGCAAATGACTGTCATTTCAACATTCCTTCTACTTGCGTTAATGAAGTGATTTCCTCCTATTGCACCGAGATCCCCATCCCCCGTGAAAACGATTACCTTCAGATCAGGATTTGCTAAATTAATTCCCGTTGCAACGGCAAGCGCCCTGCCATGGGTTGTATGTATCGAATCTGCGCGAATATACCCCGGAACTCTCGAACTGCAGCCAACACCAGAGACGAATACTACTCGATCTTGATCCAAATTCAGCTCTGAGAATGCGCGATAGAAACAATTCATGACAGTGCCGATTCCACAGCCGGGACAAAATATCGTCGGCCAGCGATCTTTTCTATATAAATCAAAAAAGTCTTCCAATTCAACCACCCTTAAGAAACATGGCGATCTCCTTTGGAGTATGAACCACGCCTCCTAATTTTGAAAATAACCGTACCTTTGTACACCCCGCTGTACATGCAATTCTTTGAATCTCGCGATAGATCTGTCCCAGATTCATTTCAAGAACAATGATTTCTGTCGCCTGCCTAGCAATTTTTATAATTTGTTTTTCAGGAGTTGGCCATATAGTCTTAAGTTGGAGTAGCCCGACAGAACCATTACTCCGGATCACCTCTCTCGCGGCAAGGGCTGGCGACCCGTATGCCACAATGAATCTTTCGGCGTTCTCATTAAAAATTTGACTGCTGCAGATTCTATCTCTGTTTTTCAGAATCTTCTCGGAGAGCCTTATAACAAGTTCTTGGTGGACCTCTGGATCGTTTCTTGGATATCCCGCAATGTCATGGGAAAGACCTGTAACGTGTACGCGGGATCCCTTTCCAAAAACCGGGAAACTCGGAATTAGAGATTCATCATAGGCAAATCCATCATGCCACACCTTATCAGTTCGAATTTTTCGGTTAATGACTTCAAGTTTCTCAGGGACCTTGACTTTTCCACGCATATGACCAACTTCCGCATCTGATAAGATAATGACAGGTACTCGATATTCCTCTGAGAGATTGAACGCCTGAATCGTCATGTCGAACATATCTTGGACAGTAGCGGGAGCAAGCGCAATGATTTCATAGTCACCATGCGATCCAAATTTCGCCTGCATGACATCTCCTTGCGAGGGAAGGGTAGGTAATCCAGTTGAGGGTCCACCCCGCATCACGTTAACAATGACAAGTGGCGTTTCAGTCATTGCCGCATAGCCGATACTCTCCTGCATGAGGCTGAAGCCAGGACCTGAAGTAGCGGTCATCGCTTTCGCGCCAACCCACGAAGCGCCGATTACTGCGGAAATGGAAGCAATTTCATCCTCCATTTGGATAAAGATTCCACCCTCTTCGGGAAGTCTGAGTGCTAACCTTTCTGCAATTTCTGTGGAAGGGGTAATAGGATAACCAGCGAAGAATCTGAGACCTGCGGCAATAGCGCCCTCCGCACACGCCTCATTTCCCTGCAAAAAATATGTCCCCTCAGGAAGTCTCATCAGTCTTTTCCTCCTGACGTGTCCCAATCGAGCGCATGATCAGGGCAAGTCAAAATGCACATCTCACATACTGCTCTTTTCTTGTCTTTACGCTTCCAGTTTGCGCATTTTTCAGGGGAATCAACTATTGGAGGAAAATATCCTCTTTCGCTCAATGAAGACCCTTGTTTAAAAACACCTCGAGGGCAAACCAGTATACAAAGCCCACATCCTTTACAATAATCAGGATTGACTCGGACCTGCATGGTTTTCGCTCTGATCTCCCAATCATTCTCGTACAATTTATACATTCACATTTGAGATAAAAAAACCTGGCTCCTCGTTCATCCATTCGTTTTTTTTTCGCGGAACCTCAGCATTCCAGGGATTTCCAATTCACACAATTGCGACGGAAGGATGATGAAGCGGTTTTTTAATAAGGATAATGTATTCCCTTTTGTGGAGTACAGACAACTTGGAAAAGGTGATTTAAAAATCTCTGCAGTCAGTCTTGGAGCATGGCAATGGGGAATGGGGATATACTGGGGCTACAAAAAGGCACTTAACAAGAAAGATATACTTCTCGCGAAGGAAAAAGCTGTTGAATTAGGAATCAATTTTATCGACACTGCGGAAGTTTATGGATGGGGGACCTCGGAAAGGATCATTGGTGAAATCCTTTCGAGGAGAGATGAGATGTTTATCGCTACGAAGTTCTTTCCTTTTAGACTTACTTCAGATGTCGTATTTCGAGCAGTGGAAAAAAGTCTTCGGCGATTAAGAATTGATGTTATTGATCTATACCAAGTTCATTTTCCTAACCCGCTTCAATCCACGTCAAGACTCATGCGAAATATGGAGCAGTTGATTAAGCGGGGAAAAATTCGGTATATTGGTGTGAGCAATTATGGAATAAAATCGCTTGAAAAGGCTCAAGAAGCGCTCTCTTTTAGCGATATCATCTCGAATCAAATCCATTACAGTTTAATTTACAGGGAGCCAGAGACAAATGGATTGCTTGATTATTGCAGGAAAAATAAGATCGGCGTTATCGCTTACAGTCCCCTTGAGCAAGGGCTCTTGTCGGGGAAATATTTTACTGGCGAAAAGGTCACCGGATTAAGGCGCCTTAAGCCCTCGTTTTCTAAAAGGAATCTAAACAGGCTGAAACCCT
>JANHAK010000043.1 GCA_024464195.1 Methanomassiliicoccales archaeon
GCTCATCGACAATGATATCCGCGATTTTATTAGATCCAAATCGGACACGGAATTTGTAGTTCTCGATAAGCTCTACACTCAACAAAAATTCGGTTTCCTGCACACAAACCACCGATTGGAATAATGTTAAGACCATTTACTCTAGTTCAACATTTTCAAGTTGCTTGAGCACGTAAGCTCGGATCTCCTTCGGCGACTTTTCTTCGTAAACCCTCTTGCCATCGAGAATAATTGGAATTTCTGCCAATCGCATCTCATTCTGACATCTCGGGCACTTAGGGATATCTTCTTTTGATGTCGTGACCTCATATTCAAGACAATGATCACATCTGAACAAATACTTCCTTCCGCCATATTTCCCGCGTTTAGCAACTGGTCGGCCATCTTTTTCAACAATGTCCATAGCAAAATCGATCGTTCTCGCATTGCTGATGCTCGTTCCAACGCCGAATCCATCTGCGCCAGCTGCTACAAGTGAAGGAATTACCTTTTCGTCGATTCCTCCTGAGACGATGATCTTAACATGTTTGTATCCTCTGATATCCATTTCCCATCGCACTTCTCTAATCAGTTCAGGGAACGAGCCCTTTCTTGAGCCAGGGGTATCAAGACGAACCCCCCATAGTTTCTTTATTGACTCGCATGCCATAATAGCCTCTTCTTTCTCGTCCGAGTAGGTATCGATCAAAGCGACGCGCGGAATTCTCTTATCAACGATCTCGTCGAACGCTTTGAAAGCTGTTCTCTGGTCGCCGAACATAATGATCAGGGCGTGGGGCATTGTTCCACGCGGTTCCTCACCAATAGTCTCCGCTCCAAGGAGGGACGAAACGGCATCGCATCCTCCGATGAATGCTGCTCTATCTATAGCGGGGCAAATCGCAGGGTGCATTCTTCTTATGCCAAAAGAGATGACAAGTCGATTCCCAGCAGCTTTCTTACAACGTGCTGCCATCGTAGCGATACCGCTCGAGTGGCACATTAAGCCAAGCATTGGTGTCTCGTAAATGCAATACTCTGAATACGAACCGTTGATTGTGAGAACTGGTACCCTAATACCTTTTGCTGTTCGCGCCCTAAAAACTGTTCCTTCTGGAATACCCCACAAATCGATTTTCTTGCCTTCCATCAACCTGACGATTTCCTCCAGTCCGCAGAAAACTCCCCACTTCCAATTGTTGGGAAGGTCGCCTACTGTGAACTCGGAGAGGGCATGCTGGCTCAGCATCCCTTTTGCTTTGAGAACTTCCATCGTTCTCGTGAAATACACGTCGGTTGTCAAGCCTTCGAGAATTTCCTTATCAGTGGCTGAAAAGAATTTCTTCAGGCAATCACCTGTTCTAAATCCAAAATTTCGGCGTGATAGAGCCTCTTCATTTCGTCAAGGGCTCTTTCCTGAATTTCGTCGGAAATCGTTTGGACGCATTCCTTCGGAATTATGACTTTATAACCCCTGAAGAAAGCATCAGCTGCTGTATGGCGAACGCAGATATCCGTTGTCACGCCAACGATGATGACTTCATCAACACCATGCCGCTTAAGGACGCTGTCCAGTTCTGTGTTGAAAAAGGAACTGTATGTTGATTTTTCGATTACATGATCGCCCTTCTGGATGTTCAAATCAGGAATGACTTCGGAACCTGATGTTCCTTTCATCGCATGTTCCCCCCAAATCTTCAATTCTGGGTCAGCAGTCTTATGGGCATCTCTCGTAAATATGATGAGATATCCTTTCGCGCGAGCAGCTTCTAGGAGTCTAGACATCGAGGGTATGATTCTTCTTGCCCTCTCGCTCCCAAATTTACCGTAAACAAAATCATTGATCATATCAACAACAATAACGGCTCTTGTCAAATCGATCACCGAGATAATTAATCAGCGACAATCGTTAATAATTTTTCTCATTTCATTTCACAAGCCCTTCGATTTCTTAATCGCATCAACGCCAAGGAATCTTGATCTGGATCCAAGCAACTCTTCGATCAGGAGCAGACGATTATACTTTACCGTTCTTTCCCCTCTAGCGGGAGCGCCTGTTTTTATTTGACCGCACCCGAGTGCAACTGCAATATCTGCAATCGATGTGTCTTCTGTTTCACCAGATCTGTGACTGACGACAACATTGTACCCCGATCTGAAAGCAAGATTCGCTGCTTCAAAAGCCTCAGTGATCGTACCGACTTGATTAACCTTGAGGAGCAAGGCGTTTCCAGCTCCTTCGGTTATTCCCCGCCTTAGACGTTCTACATTGGTCACAAAGATATCGTCGCCGACGACCTGAACAGAATTCCCAATTCTACGTGTTAGCCTTGCCATTGTTTCAAATGAGTTTTCCTCGACGGGATCCTCCAAGCTAATAATAGGATATCGCGAAATGAGAGATTCATAGAACTCGATCATCTCTTTGTCGCCGAACCTCCTACCATCAAATTCATAAGACCCGTTGGAAAAAAATTCACTGGCTGCTGAATCAACCGCGAGATAAACATCCTTTCCTGGCACATATCCAGCAATGTCGATTGCTTTGATGAGTATTTCGAGTGCTTCATCCGTTGTATTAAGCGGCGGCGCGAATCCGCCTTCGTCGCCAACATTGACCGCCGCGCTCCCATACTTATTCTTCAATATCGAACGAAGAGAATGATAAACTTCTACACCTGCCCTCAGCGCCTCTGAAAAGCTTCTCAGACCAGCTGGAACGATCATAAATTCCTGGATTCGCAAATTTCCACCAGCATGTTTACCGCCGTTGATGATGTTCATTAACGGTACTGGTAATATATTGCTTCCTTTTCCCAAATATTCATGGAGTTCCACGCCTGTAACCATGGCTCCGGCTTTCGCACATGCCAGAGAAACAGCCGTGATAGCATTGCCTCCCAGATTGGATTTGTTCGTGGTACCGTCGAGATCGATAAGAAGGCGGTCAATGTCGCGCTGGCAGGTTACATCCATGCCTACCAAATGCGGTGCAATGACTCTATCGACATTCTCAATAGCCTTCAAAACGCCCTTGCCACCATATCGACGCCCTCCATCACGCAGTTCAACGGCTTCATGCGTACCAGTTGAGGCACCAGATGGTGCAGCCGCCCTCGCTGCACAGCCTCTTGTCCTCACTTCAACCTCAATTGTTGGATTGCCTCGAGAATCAAGTATTTCTCTCGCTGAGACTCCGACAATTCTTGAATCGATCATTTGGGAATCCTCCGCAGCGTTTCAATCCCTTAACAAGATGATCGACTTAATAGGTTTCTATATCTATTCTTCCATCGCATCGATAATCTCCATGTTCCTTTCTAACAGCGCAAGTTCCCGTGCATCAAAAGCCCGCGGATCGATCGAAATGAGTAATCTCGATTTGTATTCCATAACTGCTTCCGTGACATGATGGATCATCCTTAAGGCCTTGTTAAAGTCGTTGCTGATTACGAGAAACTCAATCCCATCAATAAGGACAATACTCTCGCCGCTTTTCTCAATAAAACGAATAATCGTATCACTCAGAATGCTGATGTTTGTGGGATTGATGTAGACCTTCCCCACCTGGTTGCTTAACCAGATAATTGGCGTCTTTTCCAAACCCCACGTCTTTCTTATGATTTCGGGATGCTGTCTAGAAATACATAATCCCTGTATGTTGTGTCTGACCTGGTCAACAAAAATCTCAAATGATTTCTTTGGCTTTTTTTCCTTGACCAGATAACTAAATCCCTTCTTAAGCTCGTAGCGCATTGCAGAACTCGTTGGCTGTTCCATTCCACTCGGGATTTGACGTGCGCCACGCAACTTTCCAAAGAAGCCAACCTTCTTCTTTGATTCTTTTGCTGCTTCCTGGATCAAAACTTCTGGCGTCTCCTCGAAGACAGCTTTTAGTCTATCTGCGAGTTCTTTGTTATTGAATGGTTTTCTGATATACCCCGTCACAACGTCTTGCAGACCGAAAATATCCGTGCTAACATCGGCAGCGGCTGTCAGCATAATGACCTTTGTCTGGTCCGTAATTCCCCTTTGTTTTAGTTCCCTAAGAACAGTCCAACCATCAAGATCGGGCATAGTGATATCTAAAAGAATGAGATCTGGCTTCTCCGATTCCACTTTAGCCAGACATTCTTTTCCTCCTGTTGCAGTTATCGGTTGATACCCAGCAGAAGATACCAGCTCGGAAACAACTTCCAGTACTGCTGGATTATCATCCACGATGAGAATTTTCTTGATTCTGACCGCCTCCTCGATAATCGGGCCCACACCTACGAGGATAATTTCATCTAGAAATCACCGACTTTCGTTAAAAATTTTATCTATGATGCCAAAATGAATCAATAGGCCTCTAGGGTCTGCGGAAAACATCGTAAAATTACTCAGAAATAACTAGGGACTTCTTGATCTCACACCGAAGAACTTCAAGCCTTCTTCTTGCTCTCTTTAGATTTAACGCGGAGGCCATTATAACCACATCGCCTGCACCTGGTTGCCCTCATTGCGTTCCTTGCGTAACATTTCATGCAAATCTTTTTGTTAAGGAGCCTTTCCTCAGCCTCTTTGAATCGCGCCATAATGGTCTCGGACGATGAATATGAAGGGACTATAAATAGCTTCTGAACTTTTGTATTAAGGAATTGTATTGTTGCGAGAAACAACTCTCGCTTAGATAATTTTACCGAATCGAGATAAAGTTTTGAGAATTCCCTTTGACCTCATTGAATAAACCCATGGCTTTCAAATGAAGTAAATTTCATCAAGACTTTTGAAATTCATGATTAATCCGCATCCGCCGCGCCTATTGATATGAGATTTGATCGCTTCGATTAATCATTCTGAGGTGTTCTAGAAGCCGAGATTGACGTTAATCATTTGTTCCAACTTTCCCAACAAGAACGAGATGGGCAAGGAGGGATTCGAGTTGTATCCTTTCATTGCTGCCCTCAACAATCCTAAATTCAATTTCTCCGGTCTTATCGATCAATCGAACTTTTTCAATTTCAGGAATTTGCAGATCAAAAAAAGTCCTATGAATCTGTTTAATAATATCTTCGCCCGATAAACCATACTGAACCATGAGTTCGTCGAGGAGATTCCGGGCTGCCATGAAGTCACCAGCAAGAGCGGTCTCGAGCAGGTGCTTGACTTCCTCAGGTCTTGCCATTCCTGCAGTTTGATAGATGATATCGACTGTTACATCCTTGCTGATTGAGGCTGCCACTTGCAAGGAATTGATCGCTTTCCTCATATCTCCTTGTGCAATGTGAACAATTGCATCGAGAGCATCCTCCGTGATTTTAAGCGATTCATTCTTCGCGATGATCTTCAGGTATTTCTTCACATCCTCGGCCTTTAGTGGACGAAATCTGAAAACAGCGCATCTTGACTGTATCGGTTCAATGATTTTCGAGGAGTAATTGCACGAAAGAATGAACCGGCACGTCTTGCTGTAGCGTTCCATCGTTCTTCTTAACGCGGCCTGTGCCTCTGGTGTCAGCGCATCCGCTTCATCGAGAAATATTATTTTAAAACTCGCTTCGCCAATTGGTGCGGTTCTAGCAAATTCTTTGATTTTCCCTCGAACGACCTCAATTCCTCTTTCATCAGAAGCATTAAGTTCAACGAAATTCTCACGCCAGACGTCACCAAAGAGCTCTTTTGCAAGGGCGATCGCGCACGTCGTTTTTCCAGTACCTGCTGGACCAGCAAAGAGTAAATGAGGTAGATTACCAGATTTAGAATAGGACTGCAGTCGCTCGACGATCTCTTGCTGACCGATAACTTCCTTCAGAGACTTTGGCCTGTACTTCTCGATCCAAATTTCTTTCATCTGCGCCCCTATCCACTTAAAAATATCTACAGTAACTAATACTTTTGCTAGAACAGTTGGTAAAATTAATTGAAATCCAAAAGATATTGTGGAAACTAGACCAGTTATTGCTTTGAGAGCGAGAATTTGACATTCCTGTTTTAGACAACAAACCTTCTGAATGTGGTATCACGATATTCCTCTCTGAGAGGGTGGTTTTTTAATCGAATTTTCCATGAGCGACAAATCCCTCAATCAATGTTCATCTTCCTTCTTTAAAAAGAGACGGATTTTTCCCTTCGGATTCTTTGCAATGATCGATAATTCTTATCTAATCATAGAGGTATCAACACGACTGAAATTAATCGATAGTATACTATCTCAAATGGATACTTTAGGAAAAAAATGTCTCTATTGGATTTTGACGCGGCGTGATTATTACGTCGCATGAGAAGATTTTTAAGCAGGTGGTTTCTTGACAAACTGTGGCCCGATGTTCAAAATGCAATAAGAAAGCGATAACGTTTATTCGATACAACGGCACGCATCTCTGTAAAGATCATTTCATTGAATATGTTGAAAAGAGAGTTAAAGCTGAAATAAGAAAACAAATCGATTTGGACCGCGTTAAACATGTATCAGTTGCGCTTTCTGGAGGTAAGGATAGCACAGTCGCGTTGTGTACCTTGAAGAATATACTTCATGTCAGAAAAGATATCGCATTGAGTGCAATAACAGTTGATGAGGGAATTGATGAATACAGGCCACTCACACTTTCTAAAGCCAGAGAATTAACAAAATCACTTGAAGTACCTCATTTCATCATTTCCTTCAGAAACGAATTCGGTATCGACATGGATGAGATTGCGAAATCTGCGAAGAAGAGGACACCATGCTCATACTGCGGCGTGCTGAGGAGAAGATGTATAAATAAGGTTGCAAAGCAAGAGCGGGTTGATGTCATCGCCACTGGACTCAATCTAGATGACACGACTCAGTCGATCCTTATGAATTTCACAAGGGGCGATATTGAGAGACTTGCAAGACTCGGCCCCCATGTGAAGATTCAGCCAGGTCTCGTTCCACGGATTCAACCATTGAGATCGATACCAGAAAAAGAAAACTATCTGTACGCGTTGCTTAAGGAGTTACCGTTTTCAGATGATGAATGTCCTTACGCTGAGAGAGCTCTGAGAAATGAATACAGAGAGATCATCAACAAGTTGGAAGACAGAAGCCCAGGAACGAGGCACGCAATTCTTTCAAGCTATGATGCGATCCTGCCAGCACTTCGGGATCTTTTCCCACCCGCATCGATAAAAGTGTGTACGTGTGGGGAACCTACGATTAATGGAAAATGCATGGCGTGTGAACTACTTGAGGAGATTAAAAAAGAAATTGCCTAGAAAAGATCTCTGTACGCGTAGGCTTCTTGTCCTTCCCCGAAACAGTAACAAATTTTCGTGAAACTTTTCTTTAATTCCTTGACCTCCGCCTTTACCGCTTCTGGCTTGGACTTTTTTGCGGCGACTTTCCAGATCAATTTTGCAATCTCCTTCATTTCGCTTTCCCGCATACCAACTCGCGTTAATTCTTGAGTGCCGAGCCTGATACCACTTGGTTTCAGTGGACTTTCATCGCCAGGCAACAGGTTCTTATTCGTGATAATGTTCGCCAATTCGAGATCCTTGGCGACCCGTTCGCCTCCACCGAATTTCGAAACGTCGACGGCTAAAGTATGGGACTCGGTGAACCCCAAATGGGGACAAAGCACATCCATGCCTAGTTCATAGAGCGCTTCTCCAAGTGCTTTTGCGTTTCTAATTGTTTGCTCCGCGTATTCTATACCAAAAGATTCTTCCTCGGCGAGCGTCACACCCAATGCTGCCATCGCGTGTAAATGATGACTACTTGTTACACCTGGGAACACCGCTCTCCGTATTTTCTTCTCCATTTCCTCGGTAATTCCTTCTGCAAGAATAATCCCGTGATTTGGTCCAGGAAAAGTCTTGTGAGTACTTGCTGTGATGATATGAGCACCTTCACGCAATGGATCCTGAAATTTTCCGCCTGCGATGAGACCGAGAACATGAGCTCCATCGTACCAGACAACGCATCCGATCTCCTGGAAAACATCTTTCAGTTCTTTCAGCGGCGCTGGAAAAAGAAAGAGAGACAAACCAAATTGTGCAACAATTGGCCGAGTTTCCAGCAATAATTTTCTCGTTCCGTCTATATCGATGTTCATATCCTTCGCATTCCAAGGATATTCAACGGTTCTCAACCCTCTCAAGCCCACAGCACCGAAAGGAGCCATTGAAATATGAGCGCCGTTTGCAAGGGCACATGATGAGATGAGATCCCCTGGTTTAGTCAACGCATAAATTATGGCCAAATTTGCAACAGTTCCGGAGATTGGACGAACATCGACAAATGAACACCTGAAAAGTCGCTTGGCGATTTCCATTGATTTGAGTTCAACACGATCGACAAATTCATTGCCCTGATAATACCTCTTGCCA
>JANHAK010000044.1 GCA_024464195.1 Methanomassiliicoccales archaeon
ATTTCCTCGGCGTTCTCGATTTTTCCGAAATAGCAATCATAAATGTAGTGGCCATTGTCCGTTATGAACGGTGTATTATTCCCCCTGAGTTTTGCAGTGCAACCTAGTTTTTCCAATCTCTCTCTTGTCATCTTGTGTCCGAATGGCACAACTTCAACGGGTAACGGCGATCGTGTCCCGAGGGTGTTAACGAGTTTTGAATCGTCGACGATGATGATCTCCTCTCTCGACGCATATGCAACGATCTTTTCCCTGAGCAATGCGCCTCCCAAACCTTTGATAAGTCTCATCTCAGGATCAACCTCGTCAGCGCCATCAATTGTAAGGTCAATTCCCTCAACCTCGTCGATTGATCTAATTAGAATACCGAATTCTCTTGCGAGCCGTTCGGTATCGAGCGAGGTGGGAACGCCAACGATTTCCAAGCCTCCCTTGCACAATTCACCAATTTTTCGTATAGCATAATAGGCAGTCGTTCCTGTCCCGAGGCCCACAATCATTCCATTCCTTATCTTTTCGACCGCTTTCTCTGCGGCAATTTCCTTCTTATTCATGACGCTCGCTCCCGAAATTCTCACGAATCAATTGTTCAATTCTCTCGATGATGCGCTCGTTAATCCGCTCGCCAATCTCCCGAGTTGCTTTAGTTGGGTCACCGACTATACCATCTGGATAGCAAGTTTCTGGATCCTTCACAATCCTGAATTTTTTATCAATAAATTTTCCCTTCCGTCGATTGCTCTTAACAAGATGTGGAGCAATTGCCAGGATCCGCGCTGTTTCAATGAACCCGCCGTGACCATCGGTTGTATCAAATTCAATCTCATCCGCAATTTCCTTTGCAATTTCATAATCGGTCAAAAGCATCAATTTCAAACCGAAGTGTTCGACCGCATCTTGGCACGCAAGCTTCAACGCAGCCATATGGATCGCGCCCGCATGTCCACTTAAAATCACAATTTTCCGTGCGCCGTTTTTTGCTAGGGAAGTAAGAATTTCATAAACCATATTTTTTAGTGTTTCGAAGCCGATCGAAATCGTTCCAGGCATGTTCTTTGTCGAACTGTGGCAACCGTATCTAATCGGGGGAGCGACAAGCCCGCCGATTTTCTCTGCCAGCTGCGTTGCAATGGTTTCAGGCTGAAGCGAATCGGTCGAAAGAGGAAGATGGTCGCCGTGCGCTTCAGTTGCACCGATGGGAATGAATATAACGGGATCAAGTTGGATAATTCTTTTGAAGTCATGACTTGTCAGATCGTCGAGACGCAAGAGTCTCACCTTCTTTTTGACGTTATTTCGATTAATGGACATCCACAGACTGGACAAATTCTCCTCGATAGGGAGTCAAGGTTGAACATTTCTTTCAGCTTCTTGTCAATTTCATCGATCTTTTCTTTTTTTATGCTTTTCTCACAACGAGGACAATAATACATCGACTCAGACATTCTTATCATCAATAATTAAGATTCTCGATTTCGCGATATTTGAAATATAGAGTCGATTTCTTTAAAACTCGTATCTCGTGAAAATCTTAAAATTCTTCCAATTCCGATAATACACTGTGAATTTAGCATCGCTATTCTCAGGCGGAAAAGACTCAACTTTTGCGATGTACCTAATGGAGCAGCAAGGGCATACGGTCGATTATCTTGTCAGCATCATTCCATCGAACCCAGATTCCTGGCTTTTTCACACTCCAAACCTTCACCTTCTACCACTTCAGGCCAGGGCGATGGAAAAATATCTCGTATCGATTGAAAGTGATGGAACGGAAAAAGGCGATCTCTTTGCACTGAAAGAAATCCTTTCTGATCTCGACGTCGATGGCGTTGTCACTGGTGCGATAGCCTCGGACTATCAATGGGGTAGGATTAACGGCGTCTGCGAGGATCTAGGCATTCGTGTCTTTTCCCCTCTATGGCGCAAAAACGAATTGATGGTGTTGAGAGAAGAGATTGATGCGGGAATTCGATCGATTATTGTGAGCGTTTCTGCAGAGGGTCTTGATTCTTCGTATCTTGGAAGAGAGATTAATAGTGATCTCGCAAATTTGTTTTTTGCACTCTGGAATCGCTACGGGGTCAATGTAAGTGGTGAGGGAGGTGAATACGAAACCTTCGTAATTGACTCACCACTTCACCGAGTCCCGATCAAATTGTTTGATGTTACCGCTGAAATTTCCCGTGATCGGAGTCGATTGATCATCAGAAAAGCTATTTTGGAGAAGTAATGAAATGCCACCGCATCGTTTTAATCGTAGTGATAAAGCGAGCCTTATTGGTGATCGGCGAAGGAAAATGCAACCTGCTGAAGAAATCGTTGAGCGAGCGGAGATCCAGAATCACGAGATTTGTCTTGACATCGGAAGCGGAATCGGTTATATTGCGATTCCAGCAGCAGTTCGCTCAGTGTGTGTCATTGCGCTCGACGTAGAACGGGAAATGCTCAAGTCTTTAATGAAAAGGGCACCCAAGGATTTAGGAGATAGAATCTTTCCTGTGATCGCGGAATTACCGCACCTCCCTCTAAATTCTGAAACGATCGACCACGTCTTGGCGATAAACGTGATCCATGAAATCGATGAAAAAGAGCGCCTTTCATTCGAAATTTCAAGGGTACTAAGGAAGGGTGGACGTCTTAGCATTGTGGATTTTCAGAAAAAGCCTACTTCATTCGGACCACCTCTTCACGAACGATTGTCTGTGGAGGAGATGATCGTACTTTTCCGCAATTTATCCTTACTCAGGTTATACAATTTCGATGAGTTCTATCAACTCGAATTTCTCAAGAAATAATCATTTTCCGTGAGCTTTTTCCACTTCGGCACGAATTTCCTCGTAATTTGGTTCGTAGGAGGGATCATCTGCGATCCAGACATATCTAATAATACCTTTTGAGTCGAGGATAAAGACAGCTCGATTCGAATACCCTTTGAGATACCCCTCTTGACCGTAGAGGACCCCATATCTTTTTGAAACCCTTCCATCAAAATCACTTAATAGCGGGAATGGAAGCTTCATATGTTCAGCCCAGGCCCGATGAGAAAAGATGCTATTTGTGCTGATCGCGAGAATTTTTGCGTTCCATCTCTTAAGATCCGCATACATTTCCTTAAACGCGCGAATGACCACATTGCACATCATCCCCCAATCTGAGACATAGAAAACAATAACAACGGGACCGGAACCAAGAACGCTTTTTAGATTGATTTTCTCCTCAAGAGTTGAAGGCAGCTCGAAATCAGGTGCCTCCATTCCGACTTCTAATGGACCATTAGCCATGATTGGTTCCGCTCTATCATTTTCCCTATTCAAATCGATTTCGTTTCTTATCATGTTTTAACAGACAAATAAATAAAGAAATTTGGCGATCGATTAATATCGACGTTGATTGCATATAATTTTCATGCCGATGACAAATGATCGAAAATAATCGGCTCAAACATTGGAGGAGATTAAAATGAAACTCGATGTGAGAGAGATTTCTGAAGGGGTCTATTGGGTTGGGGTTAAAGACTGGTGGCGACGTCTTTTTGATGCTCTTATTCCACTGCCCTATGGTACTTCATATAACGCATATCTTATCAAAGGAGAAAGGAACAACGCACTCATCGATACAGTTAATCCAGGTTTTGAGGATCATCTGGCAGCGAAAATTCAGAGCGTAGTAGACTTCGATTCGATCGCTTATGTCGTAATGAACCATGCCGAGCCCGACCATGCTGGCGGAATTCCTTACGTCATGCGATACGCAAAGAAAGCAAAGCTCGTCGCAACAGAGAAAGGCGCGAAGGCTGCACAGGTTTATTATGGTGTTCCAGCGGAAAGAATCATGATCGTCAAAGAAGGCGATACAATTGATCTCGGTGGGAAAACGCTGAGATTTATTGACGCACCGTGGCTTCACTGGCCTGAAACCATGTTCACCTACTTGGTCGAAAATAAAGTGCTATTTCCCTGCGATTTTCTTGGAATGCACACGGCTTTTGGTTTCTGGGATGATGAGGTTGATCAACTACCATCGCTCGCGAAAAGATACTTTGGCGAAATCATGATGCCGTTCAGGAAAATGGGTCAAAAAGCGATCGAAAAAATCGAAAAGCTCGAAATCAGTCTAATCGCTCCGAGTCACGGGCCTGTGCATAGGCATCCTCAAACCATGATCGAGTACTACAAGAAGTGGACAACTGGTCAGACAGAAAAGAAAGCGCTCGTTGTTTATGCGTCAATGTGGAATTCAACCGCTGCAATGATAGACACAATGGTGGAAGTTCTTCAAGCGCATGGTATCGATGTGAGACTCTACAACATCGCGAATTCTGATATCGGAAACATCGCTGAGGATCTCGTCGATTCACGTGCTATTGTGCTTGGGGCTCCGACGGTGCTCGGCGGATTGCATCCAATTGCTCTCTATGTTGCGGCGCTTGCGAAAGCGCTGAAGCCACCAGCGAAATACGCAGCTGTTCTCAGCTCCTATGGATGGGGTGGAGGAGCGGTGAAACAGGCAGCTGAAACCCTTGAACCGATGAAAATTGAGATTGTTGGAGCAATTGAGATCAATGGACCTCCGACTGCGACAGACCACGAAGAGATTATACACCTTGCAGAAAACCTTTGTAGAAAGATAATGAGCGATTAACGACCAATTTTCGGAAGAAAAACATACGTTGATCGAAAACGCAATTCAAAATTCCTTATTTTTCCTTTTTCCAATTTCCATGTGAGAAATTATTATCGCTTCTGATTTCGAAATTCATTCCAGCTCGACAAAATTTGAAAGTTAATGGTTGATTGCGAGATAAACTTCTCAGAGAAAAAGAATAATCGCAAAGGCTGGTAATTGATTGTTGCACATACAAATCAGTGCTGAATAAACCAAGGAGTTAATGTCCAGTTTGATGCGACTAGTCTGAGTTGCAAGCTTCATCATATAGATAAGGCGAATAACGATATACCCCTTTTTCAAATAATTATTAGTACTAAATTCAACAATAAAACAAGTATGGAACAGGAGGATAAGTTGCTTGAAGAATTGCGCCGAATCCGAGAAATTCTGGAACCAAAGCCAGCACCACCTCCGCCCAAGGGATTTCGCGCTGAATTCATCGACTTTCTCTCGAAATATAAGGTCATAGGACTTGCCGTTGCCTTCATTATGGGTGTCTATCTTGGGGCTCTAGTTCAAGCGCTCGTCAAAGATCTCTTAATGCCGCTTATTGGCTTGGCAATTCCCGGGCTAGAGAACCTTTCGACCTTCACATTTCAGGTTGGAAGCCAATATTTTGGCATCGGTGATTTCTTAGTTGCATTGATCACATTCATTATCGTGGCGTTAGTGATTTTCCTTATCGTCAAGATGACTGCGAAATGGAAAATCCAATAACCCTTTTCTTTTTTTGGAAACGAATCAATTGCTCGTTGAGCGATCAAATTAGAGCATTCTGGTACTCGATGATTAGAATTTGATTTTGTTGGCAAATTGACTGACGGAAAAATCTAGTAGTGGGGCCGCCCGAATTTGAATCGGGGTCTCAGGCTCCCAAAGCCCGAAGGATGGACCAAGCTACCCCACGGCCCCGCTCTCCCCCAGAATGGGGAAATTTGAATTAAATATTTCCTATCGCCCGCTATCATCATCGCTTTATGAAATTTCGAAGGCAAGATAACGCTTTCCGAGTTCGCATTACACGTGCCTGATTTTCATAAGAAGAATTTTTATCGCCTGTTTTTCGTTAGGAGTTTGATGAGAAGACCCATCGCTTTCTTTGTAATTCTGATACTCCTATCATCCTTTTTCCTTTCAGGTTGTCTCTTCGAATCAACAGACGAAGGCTTTACGCGAGACGATCTTAGGACGCCTAAAATACTCTACATTTTGAATCCACCAACATCTTTTCCATTTCCGCTTACCGCCTCGAAACCAACCTATTCATACACTCTCAGGTGGACGATGAGCAGCGTATTTGCCGATTACGGCGGTGTAATGTCTTTAGAGATAGAAAATAGGGGGAATACGGCGCTTTTCATTTACGGCTATGGACTCAAATGGGTCAATTATACTGGGGAATATTTCAGATCCTCGAGCGCTTATGTTTATCCAGGAGAAATAAAGTCACTCGGCATGCTTGCTTTCCGCGCGCCCCCCGTTTCTCAATATCAAATGTATACAATCATGCTGAAGTTGTGTGTATCAGATGCAACCATTAACAAATGGCACGACTACGGCACCGTTAACAGTGGAGACAGATTTGCAGAAATAAAGTCTCTCAACAATCCACGAGATTATTCGATTCAGAAGAACACCAAGAACTATTACAGCAAAGTGAACACTCTTGTCAACATGTCTGTTGTCGGAGGTGTCGTCGAAGAAATCCGGGCATCCCAACAGGGGAACTACTCAACGCTTCAGATCGCAGAAGCTTTTGACTGGGTTAGATCACATATCACCTATAAATCAGATGACGGTGGTGATCACTGGCAGAGCGCTAGCGAGACTTTGCAAAAAGGGACGGGTGATTGTGAGGACCAGGCGATTCTTCTTGCTTCGATCATCACCGCCCTAGGCGGAAACGCTCGTATCAATATCATCGAAGGCCACGCCTTTGCGAGTGTTTTTGTCACATCCGATGTGTATCAACTTCCCCGTGTACAGCAATCATTACGTTCTTTTTACGGCACGAATATCACGATGCATGTCCTTTCTGATGATCTGGGATACTGGTTAGTTGTCGACACAACAGGTTCGATGTATGCTGGTGGCTTGCCGGCAAATGCTTCTCCCACAGCAAGTGCTTCATGGAGTAACTGGACGTTCGAGTCCACAGACTGGCTGATACAGATTGATGTGATAAGCGGAGCAAGTTAGCGAAATTCATTTGATAGAAGATTGCTGGCAATGCTCGTGAAATCATAGTTTTGTCTCGTCCTTTCCGATCATCTCTCTTACAGCCTTTCGCACTGCTTGAGAACTGCTTAACCGTGGACTCCATCCAAGATCCTCTATTTTTCGAATAGAAAGCAGCATCTCTTTGACATCGCCGACCCAGCCTCTGCCACCCTTGACGCCCCCTGTCCACAAATAGACAACGTCAGCAAGACCCAACTCTTCCACAACAATGTCAGCAATTTGATGAACGGTGATGCTGTCTTTCGAACCGATGTTGAAGATTTCCACCGATGATTGCGCTCTCTCAGCGCCAAGGATCATCGCATCAATGCACTCTGAAACATGAATGTACGATTTTTTTGTCCCAGGAGGCGAACCGAGGATTTCAAGGTGCTTATGATCTTTCTCTAATTTTTTTAAAAAATCATGAAGGACATTATGTGTGCTCCTCGGACCCACAACATTTGCAAATCTATAAATTACGGATCTCATGTCAAAAGTGTGGCAATACGCGCTGATGAGCGCTTCACACCCCAATTTCGATGCGCCGTAAAGCGATATGGGGAGAAGAGGACCGTAATTCTCTGGTGTCGGAATGACTTCGGGTTCGCCATACACTGTTGAGGTTGATGGAAAGACGATATTCTTGATGCCTTGTTTTCTTGCCCCTTCCAGAACGTGATATGTAACGATTACGTTTTGATTAAGGTGAATGCGTGTATCGGTGATGCCAACTCTAATCTCAGGATTTGCCGCAAAATGAAAAACGATTTCGGAACCGCGAAAAATCTCATCTAGATCAAGAGAAAGAAGGTCACCCTCGACGAGCTCAAAATTTTTCTTCCCTTCAATTGGTGCGAGAAATTCTCGTTTTCCTGCGGTAAAATTGTCGATTCCGATGACGACATTATCGGCATTAACAAGACGTTCGGTCAGATGGCTGCCGATAAACCCCGCGCAACCAGTGACGACAATTCTCTTGTTTTGCAGTTTCATTATCTTCCTCTGGCCAGACTCAAAGATCGTTTCTTCAGTTCATTCACTAACGTAGAGATCGCTTTTCCTCGGTGAGAAATGCGATTCTTTTCTTCTATTGACATTTCTGCGAATGTCCGTATCTCTCCCTCAGGGATGAAAATCGGATCGAATCCGAAACCACCTTCTCCTCTTTCTTCTGTGCTGATTCTTCCATATACTTTCTCGCTAACCATGATCTCTTTGTTATCAATAATGCAGCCAATGCAGCATTGAAAATACGCTTCACGATCTTCGACGTCTCTCATGAGCTTAAGAATGCCAGTGCATCCGAGCGTCTTGAAGACATAGGATGAATACACGCCAGGAAATCCTTTTAGATGTTTTA
>JANHAK010000045.1 GCA_024464195.1 Methanomassiliicoccales archaeon
AGTTTTTTCATGGTCTTCTCGGTCCAATGAATTCCCTCAGAAAAAACTGAGGGAGAACAAGCTAGTGAAGAAAATATTGCTGAATCGTCAAGACTCTTTCATCGATTTAATAAGCGACCTGATCTCTTTGATTTTTTCATTTAGCTTCTCAATTTTCTCTTCATTCCTTTGTCTAATTTTCTCAAAATCCTCTTTTCCAATCTTCTTGGCTTTGAAGTTTCGAAAAGCCTCATCGATCTCCGCACGATATTCGCTTTTTATCGCGTTGATCTCTTTTATTTTCTTTTCAAGACGCTCAATCTTTGGCGCCAGCATTACTTTCGCCCCTATCAGTCAATCAATTATAGGAATAGATAGGCACCATGAAATATTAACAATGCTGTAAATGAAATCCAAAAAAAAATCTGGAGCTTATTCCGAGCGTCTGACTTGAGTATATATGAGCCAATTATTTTCCCTGGCGATTTCTTTGATACGAATGAGCGTTCTTTCAGTGATCTTATGCAGATGGGTAAAACAATTGCAATCAGACGAACCAAAACCCTTCAAAGAAGGCTTGCAATCGATGATTCTCTCTAGATGAGCATTAATCTCACATTCTCTCTTCAACTGTGAGGGAATAAGAAATGCCTCAAGAGGCTTGCCATATTCTAGAAGATAATCTATGTGCCAGTGCCTCTTTTTGACATTTGAAAAGTGACGGTTGACGCGCGCATGGAGTCCATTCATCGCAGATCCAACATAAGCATAAAGTCCTTCTTCGAAAAAGAATCTTCCAAGTTGACCGATCGAGATTTCTCTCCCTTGTTGAAGTTTGACGATCAAAATATATGATCCAACAAGGGAAACTTCCATGACTTACTCCTTTGATTAGTCCCACTCGATTTTCCCCTGAAAAATCGAAGGAAATGTTAATAGTAACTTCTTTCCAAAATCCGTCACGCTATATATAATCCAGTTCGCCTCCTGTTTTCCAATGATAAGGCCAGCATCTTTAAGTATCGATAGATGATACGAAAGCTTTGAATCCTGGGCGGAAGTAAGCTCTTTAATCAAACAAACACAAAGAGGCTGTTTTTGGAGGATGAAGAGGATTTTCATGCGCAGGGGATCGGACATCGCGTGAAACACCTTACTTAACTGCGAAATTTCTTCATCGGAAGGAAGTGCAGATGAAATGCTCTCCAAACCACCTATTTCTTCAAGAGATTGCTTGATGGGATCTGGAATTTCAATTTTCTTGCATTCCTCGCCCGCCATTGACGATCCTCCGATCAAAAAGATAAGACTTCGATCATAAGCAATGTATAAGGATAATGAATTGCAATAATTATTCTTTCGCATAAGCGCTTGCTTGATCGCGCAATAATTCTTTCGACTCAAGCTGATTCATTGACTCCACTCTTGATGCACTATAGATTTTGATCAAGGTGCTTCCATCAAGTCTCGAATCCGATAGCTCGGCGATCTCTTTGAGTTTGCGCCCATAAACATCAATCGATGCAAGCTGGTCTTTCCACTCATGGTAAGGTATCTTGACCCTTAATCCATCAAGATGTAAAACAACTGGCGCTGGTCTCAGGCTCTTTTGCACAGCTGGCAAATCCTCGATGCGCTGTCTCACCTCTGCTGGATGAACGAAGAGGGGATCCTCATCGATGACTCTTCTTCGCTCTTCAACGACCTTGCAGACCTTCTCCGCGATTTCTTCAAGCTTTGCAATATCTTCAGCTCGTCTCATACGTTCAACCCTTCTACAGACACCAGATACAACGGCGCTACAATTGGGAAGGGTGTCAATCGCTGGACCGCATGCAACAACGACTGGTATTTCAATATCTTCGAAAAGACGCACTTTCTCCTTCCTAATGCAGTCCTCAAAGTTGCCTAGGACAAAGACAGCCGCATCATATTCGTTAATCAACGCTTTTTCCTCAGCACTGATCTGTGCCGACTTCCTACCTTTTCCGCGGGCAAGACCCATGACAACAGTGATCGCCCCATACCTGCGAAGATGCTCGGCAATGTCACAAACAGGGTGAGGCATGTGATGTCGTCCTAGCGTCGGTGCGACGACGGCGATCTCCGTTCCACCCAAGGGAATTTCTGTCAATTTGGCGCCAAGCTCCTGGGACTTCTTTTCAATGACATCCCTTTCTTCCTCCGGAATCGCGAGCGTGACCAGAATTTGCACGTGTGTCTGAGTCTTTTGGATGATGAAACCTCCGACATCTTCAACGAGCTCGTAAAGTTCATTTACGCGATAAACGCCTCCGTCAAAGAGAAGCACCTTGTACATCGAGGACCTCCATTTCAGCATGAACCTCTTCAGCTAGCCGCTTCCATTCTTCTTTCATCTCGTATTCTGTTGCTAAAATCGTGATAACGCTTTCGGAAGAAAGATCATATCGAACTTTGAAACCTTCTGGTAGGAGTCTCCATAGCGCGTCAAGCACCTTTTTCCTCAGTTCCTCCCCACGGTCGATTGCAATTTCGAGAATCTCTTTCTCATCAATTCCCTTGCAAAGAATCTCCAGTCTTGAAAGTTGTTCGATTCGATCCCTACCATAGAGTTGCCAAAGCAATGATATTAGAGAGGGCGCATAGTTCTCATCGATAATATTGATATGCGTTCCGTCTTTGCCTTGCGAAATTTCCGCAATCTCAGTAATTCTAATCTTGCCAGCTGCTTTCCTTGTCTTTACCGAAATAAGAAAAAAAGGATCTGATGGCTTAATGATGAATTTCACTGCTTCAACATGCCTCGTAATCCCAATATCGAGAAGGATGCTGTTAAACAACTCCACATAACTTTCATTTCCGAATTTTTCGGGGCCTTCGACTTTAACTATCATTGTTCAACCCTCAAGGAAACCCGAAGCGAGCAATGCCGCACCAGCTGCACCGATATACTGGGAATTTTTCGGAACGATTGGGTCCTGACCGAGTATATCTTTCATTGCGGTCACCATGCCGCTGATGAGCGATGTCCCCCCTACTTGGATCACTGGTTGTCTAATATCAATTTCCTGCAACTGTTGTTCGTAGATTTGCTCGGCAACGCTGTGGCAGGCCGCTGAGGCAACATCCTCAATTGAGTTGCCTTCTGCTAACGAGGTAACAAGATCTTGTATACCAAATATCGAGCAGTAAGAGTTCATATTGATCTTTCTGTAATCACCTGCGTCTGCGAGCTTTCCGAGTTCTGTGATATCGACTTTGAGTCTTTTTGCCACAATTTCGAGGAATCTCCCAGAAGCACCGGCGCATATACCACCCATTGTGAAGTTATCAGGAATCCCGTCGCGAACGGTAATGGCTTTGTTGTCCATTCCTCCTATATCGATAATCGTTGCCTCCCCTTTCTGTCTATCTGCGAGCCAAACTGCACCCTTTGAATTGACTGTTAATTCTTCCTGAACAAGCTTCGCTTTCAATTTTTTCCCCACAATAAATCGACCATAACCTGTCACACCGATGGCCTCGACCTCGCTGAGCTTCACGCCAGCCTCCGCCAAAGCGTTCTCAAGCGCTTCCTCCGCTGAAGGAACGACTTCAGCCGTTGGAAGCCAGTATTTTCCGATGACTTCGTTATCCCTGATGACCATCGCTTTCGTTGTTGTTGAACCAGAATCGATACCAGCAGTCAAACCGACCTGTCTTTCTCTGGCAAGCAGATCTTTTCGAGTGACAATCGTAACGAGTGCTTCCATGCGCGTTAATAGCTGGCCCGACTTCGTTCTTTCTGTAAATGAATAAGTCACAACAGGCAGTCGCGTATGATTTTGCACATACCGACGAATTTCATTTCTGACAAGCGCCCCTTCCGCGCATCGAAAGCAGCTCGCGATGAAAACCGCATCAGCATCATACCTCTTATGGGCGAGCTGTACCGCCCTTGCAATCATCATTTTGAGCTGAGGGCTTGATGGTGAAAAACCGAATTCTTCGACAGCAGCATCAATGTCTTTGAGATCAACATCCGGTGCAACCATTTTTGCGCCGACAATACTTGCAGCTTTTTCGATCTCGGCCTGCACGCCGCTATATTCGGTTCCGCAGGAAAGCTGCGCGATCTTGATCATTTCAGTCCCTCCAGGAACTCTTTAATCTTGGTGACCATGAATTTCGCTTCTTCTTCATTAGTAGGATAAGGAATTTCGAGAATGGGAATACCTTTCTTGCGTAACAGGTACTTCACCATCTCGTTTGTACGGTGGCATCCGACGCAACCGAAATAGTATGGCGCGTCTTCCATGATGATGGCAGCCTCGGCTTCATCGATCAAAGGTCCCCATAATGCCAGGCGACCCCTAATTCCCGATGGAACCTCGATGCCCGCGTACTTGAGTCCTTTTTTCACGTCTTCGGATGTGACATTGATCGGAGGGGAATCAATCTCAAGATCTGTGACCCTTTCTGCGATCGCTTTCATAGCACTCAACGGTTCGTGCCCAAAACGCTCGACAAGATCAAAGAGTATGAGGCTGTTCGGAGGCATGATAAAAACTTTCAACCAATCACCTCTTTAACAATCCTCTTGAAATCGTCCATTGACAACTTTCCCTTCTTTTTCTTCTCAGCGATTCTTTCATTCTTTTCAGCAGCACGCAGACCTTTTTCGATGAGTGATAACATTTCCCATTCCTTTTCAAGCTGCGTAAACCCAGGTCTAGAGCCATGAAGAGCCCTACACCGACGCTGATCACCTACCGGAAATCCTCTCAACTTCGAATAAATACGATTGGGGTCGAGCTTTCTCACTTCACGAACCGCCAGCTGCACATCCTCTTTCTTTCCTTCGATCATTGCACCATAGCAAGTTTCCTTTATCGCGATGTTCTTTCCAAGGCTATGCAAAAATCGGACAACTTGATCCGGCGTAATCTCAGAACTCGGTGCGATGACAATCATCCGCGTTTCATTTTTTTCGTTCACGGTGATTCCCCTTTTTTCTTCCTCTTGTTACCTTTTTCTTTTCCACTTTTCGCTCTCTGAAATAGAGAATATCGCCATCCTTCACTTCATCCATCAGTCTTTCTAAATCACTGACGAGTTTGCCTACAATATTTGTTCCATAACGCTCTTCACCCGTTGGTCCAAATTCCTCACTTTCCTCGAGCCTGATTCCGATAAGACCACGATTCGGCCTTGACATATTGGTAACGCCCAAATCGCCTCTTGCTGAGACATTCTCGAAAGTTGCCTCGGGAATCAGGTCGGCTGCTTCCCTCGGATTGCCTTCGAAGGTGATCATCGGCAATCCCTCAAAGGTAAAGTGAACTTTCATTGTTCCAATCGGTTTGTGATCAAGGCCAGTCATCTTCCGCATATAGTGAGCTGTTTTCGGAGAAATAGTATCGTAAAGCTCAATTTCATGAACTTTTTCAGGGGGAATGCCGAACGTCTCAACTTCTTTCGCCGAGATAACATCCATCGTCAGTTCTGGTTCTTGTTCTACGATGATCGCATCGTCAGAAGTGTCACCGATCCTAACCTGTTTGAAGCCCCTTTTCTCCAAGAATTCCTTCCCCGCAGATTGTGTCAAACCAATGGTCAGAATTCTCTTTGGTTCTGTGATGATCGTGATTTTCGAGCCGGCTTTGACGGCCCGTATGAGATTTCTTCCTTTTATGATCGTTCCGACAAGGTTGTGGGCGGGTGAAATTTGTCTTCTTACTTTATAGAAATAAATGCGACCAGTACCGGTTCCCTCATGGCGAACCGTGATGGTGTCAGCATCCCTAATAACTGATTCCTCGCGTATTAAAGACACGTCCATTCTTGCTGAGCACGCCGCATAAGTGAATGTTGTCTCGGTGATCGGTAACACATTCTTTTCAGTCAGAACCAAAAAATGCTCGGCACTCACCGGTGATTTTCGATTTAACAAAACATGAACATAGCTCTCGATCATCATCCCATCTTCAAGTTTGAAACTGGGATCGCTTGTAACGATGACATCATGTTCGCTCTTTTCAACGAAGATGGGATCGATGCTGATGATTTTGTCGCCCTCCTCTAATTGATCAAGTACGTGCCTACCTCGAGTGATTCTGCCTGCGAGACCGCCTTTAGCGCCATAGACCCCTTCGTGGTCATCACGTGCGATCATTAAATAACTCGTCTTACTATCAAAGCCACCGAGTGCAAAGAAGCAGTCATATTTCACATACCTGCAAAGCGACTTATCTACAGTTAGTGATGTGGGAAATGAACCAATTGCAATAACCTTTGACGTCTTCCACCGGATACTTTTTCTTACGATCTGTTTAAAAATATCCTTGAAAAGAGAAGCATACTCAGAATCATTTAGACGAAGAACCATCTCTCCTTTCGATGTCTTAATCAAAAAATCCTTCGTTTCTTCCCGCAGTATACTCGAAGGTCGAATGAGTGCAACGGTCGAGTCTGGTTCATATATTCCTCTATTAAGTACCTGACCTAGCGTGGATCCATCCTCGATTTGAATTTCCTTGTCATTGAGTATGATTTTCATCTGGTCGGCGTTGTCATTACTAGCCGACATAAATAATTTTTCACTTCATAAATCGGTTCCTAACATTTTCAGAAGAACCTATTGAATGAAGTTCAAGATATGATAATTTTAATAGTGCAAAGGATTACATATACCAGGATCGATGAAATGAACGAGAGAGACAAAATCCTTGAAAAAGTTGAACAAAGGATTAGAGGAATACCTGGCATCGTTGATATGGTCTTTCTTGATAATGAATTCAAAGAGAAAATCATCGCCCTCGAAAGGAAAGCAGAAGAGAATGGTGCAGTTGGCGGTTTGATGCCGTTCACAAATAAGGGAGTCTGGGAAGCACTTAGTCGACAGGTATCTTTTGTCATCATCGTTAATAAAATCAGCATTCCTGAGGTGGCATCAGATCACCAAATCTACCTTGTTGATCGAAAAGGACAAATTCTTGGTGAATATGTATCCAAAGAAAGGGCAATGGAATTCAGAAAAAGAGATGATGTATGCTTTCTCAGCGACGATTTTGTGCTCTATTCAAACATCGAAATCGTAGGAGAGCCCTATTTCTTGATCCCCGAAATTGAGTTTCATGGCCTTGATGGGATCGAGGGAATAACTAGGGTAACATCTGGGAGTATTTCAACGCTCTCAGATTTTTTCATAAGATGCACCAAAGGATACCTTGAATCAAAACACTGGACGCACCTCGTCGGATTTGACATTGTGGCAGATCATCAGCAATGAACTCTAGCCTTTTCAAATACCCATAACCAATTGGGCTTCTGGAGGAATACCTGATGCGACTGATATTTTCTTTCCTTCAAGATTTCTCTTAACCTTCGAGACGATCTCATCAAGTTTTGTTTGAGGGCATGTTATTCCTCTGATAACACCAGTAACAATATCAACGATCTTGCCTTTTGTCGCAATGTTTTCTTTCGTCGGCATGACAAGGCGGGTTTTTACACCTATTCGTGCGAAATCCTCAAAGTCGACTGGTGCCTGGCAAACAATCACAGCTGGAAGATCGACGTTGCGAAGGATCAAACGTGCTTTGTAAATGATATGATTTCGCACATTTCCTAAATGTATCAGAGCCAATCTGAATTGCTGGATTCGCTCAACTTCAATGGGATCAAGTCCGAAGATTGATCCTGTGCTCACATCAGGGGCATCTGCTGGTACCCCTGAGCCAGCGTTGATCACGATGACACTTGTATCGATGCCCTCTTCTCTCAGTGCATATGTGATTTCACAAACAGGCTTTGTGATATGTCTCTTGCCTGGTCCCATAGCAACTGCTACGACGTCTCGACCACTTTCCGAAATTGTTGCTCTTTGTGCGAGGCCTCCGCCAATTCCCAAACCCCTTGATTCCCTGCATTCCACGAACTTTGTATGTCGTCCGATTCTTTCTTTCAAGCCTCAACACCGCCATGAGCAAGCATCTCTTCTCCAAGATCACCAAATTCCGCAACGATTTCTTTAGGATCACCGATAGCGACGATCTTGCCATTTCTCATGAATGCCGCTCGATCGCAGCAATTAACAACGAAATCCATATCATGACTGACGATTAGGAAAGTCTCGCCAAGTTCCTTTCTTGCGCTGAGAACCGATTTGGCAACAGAAATCTTTGTAATTGGATCCATCGTTCCCGTCGGTTCATCGAGAATCA
>JANHAK010000046.1 GCA_024464195.1 Methanomassiliicoccales archaeon
AATAACCCATACGAAAGACGAGTCTTTTTAATTCGAGTACATCTGACAATAAGACATTACCAATAATTCCATTATCGATCAGCAGCCATGCAAATTAAGAGATAAGTGTTCAACCTTTCAAAAAAATTCGAAGCTCAACCGAGAGTTAGCCAAATTTTCATTCTAGAGATGCATCTGCAACAATCGATTCGGTCTTTTTATGTTAAGCTTCGCGTACTCAATGATCTCAACCTCTAAAACAGGGTGAGAGTGGGTCCGTCCAGATTTGAACTGGAGTCACCAGCACCCCAAGCTGGGAGGATTCCAAGCTACCCCACGGACCCATCGGGAAAAATGAAAGAGTTTCATCCGAGTGGGATAATTTCGTCGATTAGTTCCGCATGCGAAATGATCATCCGTCGACAACAGTAGCGCTTCACACCGAGATCATCAAGCACCTGCTTAGGATCCTCGCCCAGCTGGACTCTTCTCACGAATGTCTGATAAAGGCTGCCAATAACCTTTCCACATGTGAAACATCTTACTGGTATGATCATGTTTTCTTCACCTATACGATTTCTGCCGCTTCTTTCGAGCACCTCGGCCAAGCGGTTTCTTCGGCAGCTTTCTACGAGGATCGCTGATAAGCAATGCGCGATCATACTGTTTAAACATTTTCGCTAGCTCCTCATCCCCAAAAAACTGGACAAGAGCTTTCGCGATCGCTGTCCTTGACGCCTCGGCCTGTCCCATGACGCCCCCACCTTGAACGTTGACATCAATATCGACTGTCGCGGCTCTCTCACCAGCAAGCACCAAAGGTTCCATGATCTTCAATCGGGCCATTTCTGGCGAATAAATGTTGAGAGGAATGCTGTTGATCCTCACGTTGCCTGAGCCTTTTCTGATGACGGCTCTTGCAATGGCTGACTTCCTTTTACCAGTTGTATTGATGATATCGGACATCGATTCACCTCATCTTCGAACCGAGAAATGCGGAGACGTCGGAAAGAGTTACATATTTACCCAAAATTGGTTTAATCGCTTCTTCAACCTTTTCCATCTCCGCCGATGAAAATTCTTTTGGAACGCCAACATAAACCTTCAACCTGCGGTACGCTTCTCTTCCACTCGGCCTATCGAATGGGATCATACCGCGAACCGTTCTTTTTAAAATGAGATCCGCCCTCCTTGGATAATACGGCCCTCTAAGGTTTTTTCCCCTTTCCCTTTTTTGCTTATACTCTACAAATATCATTTCCCTTTTCCCCAAGATCAGTGCTTTTTCAGCGTTAACGACGACAATTTCTTCGCCTTTTAGAATTCTTTCCGCGATATTACTGCAGAGTCTCCCTAGGACATGTCCCTCAGCGTTGATAACAGCCATCGTCTCACCCCATAATCCTAATGCCGTTGCCTTCAGGCATTTCCTTGACGAGCTGTTCGATCGTCATACTCTTTCCGCCAGCATCCTCAATCTTCTTCCGCGCCGATGATGAGAACTTGAAAGCCGCGACTGTTAGTTTCTTGCTCAGATTACCAGCACCGAGAACTTTGCCAGGAACGACGATGACAGCGCCATCCTCAGAATATCGCTCTAATCTGCTGAGGTTGACTTCTGCCCAATTTCTTCTTGGTTTCTCAAGCCGCCTAGCAATGTCTCGCCAGATTTCCACACCTCGCTCCCGAGATTCCTTTTTCAGAGACTCGATCAGGAGGATAAGGTTTGGATTCGCCTTTTCATTCTTTTTCATTTCTCTGACTCTCCCGACATTGAGTAAAAGGCTCTAATAGGGACTCCTTTAATAAACTTTTGCTAGGATAGATATGTGTAAATTGAATGCCAGACGAAAAACAATTATTTCAATAAAGGGAAAAATTTTTTTTAGGGAAAGCACCGCTCTTCGAACAAAGTATTCCAGGCACTCTTCGTCCTTATTTTATTTTAATCCAGAGAATTGGCTAACTATTTTGATAGAATTATATATGACCTCTATCATAATCATCCGACACCCGGGGGCGCACGATGATCAGGTTTGGTCCAGCTGGGATTCCTCTTTCTTGTAAAGGCAGAACGCTAAAAGATGGGATTGAAGACGTCCATAATTTGGGTCTTAATGCGATGGAAATCCAGATGGTCAGAGTTAACATCGTTGAGCGTCCGCCAGAAGATGAGGAAGTAGGACTGACACCAATGGAAGTCGAGAATGATCTCGTCGTTGGGATTTTGAGAAAGAAAGGAAAAAAGGAAATCCAGATCATTGATCCGTATGAGAAAATCAAAGCGGATGATACCCTGGTGACTCTCACATCCGGTCTTGCACAGAATTTTCAGGAACTCACGATTCTGGGAAGAATGGGTGAAGAGCTCGATGTTCAGCTCTCTATGCACACTCCATATTATATGGATCTTGTAAGCAACACTGAAATGACCGAGAAGAGTATTAGTAGCATTAAATGGGCTGCCACAATGACAAATATAATGGATGGCTTGATTGTCGTAACGCATACTGGATTATATGGAGAAATAGGCAAGAAAAAGGCAAAAGAGAACATCGCAGTTAATCTGAGCCAGGTAATGGATTGGTGGAAAAATCACGAGCTTCGACCGATTCTGGGCTTAGAAACGAGCGGGCGGCAGGAAGTCTTCGGAAGTCTTGATGAGATTCTCGATCTTTGTGATGAAATTGATGGTATCGTGCCTGTCGTCAACTTTGCGCATCTTCACGCACGGGAAAATGGTATTTTAAGAGAGCCACAAGACTTCGCAGAAGTATTTGATCGCACGAACCGATTCGTCGATGGCTGCCACTATGTGCATTTTGCAGGGGTCGAACACGAGGGTGGCAACGAGAAGAGAATTACACCGATTAAGAAGGGTGATTTACGATTTGAACCGCTTGCGGAATTTCTCGTAGAGAATATGCCGAACGTCACAATTATCTCGAGCTCGCCGCTGTTGGAACATGACGCGATGTACATGAAAGTTATTTTTGAACGGGCCTTAATGAAAAAAGTCACAAAGGGTTCCAAAGTCAAGAAAAACGATCGAGAGGAGAAAGATTGACGTGGAAATCAAAGAAGTGATTTGCTATATCACAAAGGAGGTCCAGGAAACTTTACAAAAGGTAGATCAAAAAGTTGTCGATGAAATCATCGATTCAATCATCGGTGCGAAAAAGATCTTCCTCTATGGTGTAGGCCGATCTGGACTTGTCGGCCAAGCATTCGCGGTTAGACTTGTACAGATGGGATTGGATGTTCATTTCATCGGTGAGATGACAACACCGATTGTCGAAGAAAAAGATCTCGTCATTATTGTATCCAACACCGGCGAAACCATGTCTGCCATTCAAACAGCGAACATTGTGAGAAGGGTTGGTGCGAAAGTCATCGCCGTCACGTCAAACGTCCACTCGAAGTTAAGTCAGGCAGCAAACATCACGGTCGAAATTGCCCCGAAAAAAGATGAACAGAAGAAGAAATATGCACCACTTGGGACACTTTTTGAAGATTCGACATTCCTTTTCTTTGACTGCATTGTCCCTGTTATCATGACGAGACTTGGTCAGAACGAGACATCACTGCGTAGGCGCCACGCAATCTGGGTCTGAACGTAACTCCCTCTTTTTTACGCGTGTTCCGTAGTAAGGGTTTTCATACTCATCCCAGTAAATCGCAAATTCCCTCGTTCTGATCGATTTTCCGTCGAGATAGAATGCTTTTATTTCCTTATTTACTGGGTCAATAACGATTGCTGTATGTCGACTACTATTGAATAGAGATCTCTGCGTGTATACATCTGTTGATGACATGAAGCATCCATGGCCTGGATGTGAATGATACCATCCGACAACGAGGTAATCAAATCCAGCCTCTTCGAGAGAGGTGAACAATTTTTCAAACGCGTCTCTGTCGAACCGAACATGAACAGAGGATGACTCGAGGTCGGTCGTCACGACATCTTTGACGATTGTATATTCTTTCCCACAATTTCTATAGATCCAACCTAGAAGAAGCCCCATCGCTTCCTTCTGAATCTCGGCGAAACGGATAGAATGATTCCTCATTTTCTCCTCGGCAATCTTGGAGACATACAACTCGTAGCCGTCCCTTTCCAAGCGTTTGTAGTCTTCCAAGTCTTTCGCGCTCAACCATTTATGCGGCTTTATCCTTTCTAATGGAGGGGGTGGACGCTCCTCGATTTTTATTTCTTCTTCCCCGAGTATGCGTGGCCCCTTCAATCAGCCCTCACCACCTTTGGCGTAGGAGAATAGACGATTGGGGGCGTCTTGACTTTTGCCCTATTGAAATAAGACGCAGCAGATGTACAACTCTCTGTTCCAAATGGACTCGAAGGGTTGGGAGCAAGAAGGAGGGCTTCAATCCCCTTGATGAATGATAGCAAAGTTGAATTAAATCCCCATTCATCGAGAAGTTTCGTACATAGATGTCCACCGTCTTCTGGCATCATAATATTTGGATGGAATATGGGCGTTCTCCAAATGACTAAAGGCTTTTCGAATGGATAATCCCTGCCGATCAAAATCGAAAATCGGTGTTCATATCGTTTTTCTATTCTTCCATTTTCATACACGAAACCTGGAACGCCCTTCAGCTCGATCTCGATATCGATCGGAAAGCTACGCAAATTCTCATCAGAGAGATCGATTGGATGTCTCAGATAACGAGAGCATATCGCGAGCTCGTTTCTGAGCCGAGAAATAAGAATATCAAGGGGAAGGGACATTCATCCGCCCTCGGGATCTGGAATGAGTTCGAGTTCATCGTTATTAAGAATCCCAGCCTCAGCAACGGTCTGCTGGCCCCGCAAAAGTCGCCTGCCCCGTCTGAGAACATAAGCTCCAGCATCCTTCTCCCAATACCCTGCTGCACCTTCGATGATGTCATCAATCGTGTTTTCCCCTTCTAATTCCATTTCAACGGTCGCTCCTGACTCAGCGTTCCTCACTTTGATTCTGAGCGGCATAAAACCACAGAAAACCAAACAGCGAAATGCTCATTAAAGCTTTTGATCACAGTTAATTAATTCGATTCTCACAAATGAGAATATGGTTGAATCGAATCAAAAAGATTTGAAATAACTTGAAAGATGAACTGGACACATCGGGTCTAATGAAACTTCAAATGAATCAAAAGTATTAAGCAATCCATTGTAATAGCAAACATGCCTGATACAATTTTCCTTCTTTCCGCTGATAATCTTGAGTCCTTCTCTCACCTGGATTGCTGCAATAATGCTCGTCGTCGTGATTTCTGCGGGTATTTTGGGCTCGTAAATTGAAATATCTGCACCGGTACAGCTAAATCGTTTCTCGAGAATTTTCATGTGCGTTTTGTTTGTTGCACATTGCAGGCAAGGAGTATCAGGTGGCAGCACAACCTGAATCTTTCCAGTTATGCCATCGGTTCCTCCATCAATATACGGAACACCATAATAGTACGCGTGAGCATTCAAGTGCAGTCGAGCACCGATGTTGTCAAAACAACCGAAAACCACATCGTAATCCTTCAAACATCCTAAATCGATTTCCTCGATTCTTGAATTGATCGGTGTGATTCGTATCTCTGAATTAAGTTCTTTTACCCGTTTTGCGATGATATCAGTTTTCATCGACTTTCTCGACGCGTCTTCTTCCCTGAAAAAGACACACCGATTGAGATTTGAGCGTACGACGTAATCCATGTCGACAAGCATAATCGATTTTACACCAGAAAGTACGAGATTTTTGATGACTTCGTTTCCAAGGGCACCAGCTCCAGCCACAAAGCACCTCGCCGACTGGATTCTTTCCATGTCGAGCCATCCAATCCTTCTTGATCGATCGAATCTATCATCGTCAATTGCACCCACTTTGATCAAGGCGCTCATCTATTGAGAAAATGTGACGGCAATAAATAAAACGAGCTTTAAAATTTGAGCCCGTGAGAATCATACTTTATAAACGAAGGAAGATCCAGTTTCCTTTTTTAAAATAAGAAAATGGCATTTTCATGAGTACGAGGCGATCAAAAATGCGTTTTCAAAGTAAGGAAGTGAATTCTAACATAAGGTTACCCTTAGGTTCCAATTTGTTCAAATTGCATGATGAATTCCAGCATAGAATTACAATAAAATCAGGCTGTTTTCTACTTATCGTCTAGACAGCCTAATCCTGACCCTATTGAAAATGCCAGGTTCTTGGAAAAATTCATTACACGGCAAGCTCCTTTCCGGCCTGCGGTGCACTAATGAACAATGAGTTTATTGTAACACCTTGGGAAGTTACTGGTGAAATCGATTATGACCTATTGATAGAGAGATTTGGAACAAAAAGGATCGACAATGAAATGCTTGAAAGACTCTCAAAATACGGTGATTTACACCCGATGCTACGCCGGGGTATTACATACTCTCATCGGGATCTTGACTGGATCTTAGACAAGTACGATGCTGGTGAAAAATTCGTTCTCTACACCGGTCGAGGCCCATCAGGAAATACTCATATCGGACATCTTGTCACATGGATGTTTACTAAATATCTTCAAGATGTTTTCGGGGCTAAGCTCTATTTTCAAATGACCGACGACGAAAAATTCCTTTTTAACGATAATTTGACTCTTGAGGATACAAGAAGAAATGCCTACGAGAACGCCCTTGATGTGATTGCTTTAGGATTCGATCCAGCGAAGACAAAGATCTTCCTCGACACCGAATACATTCGAACTCTTTATCCAATCGCGCTCAAAGTCGCAAAGAAGGTCACATTTTCAACGGCACGGGCGGTTTTCGGATTCGACAACAGTAACAACATAGGATCGATTTTCTACACGAGTATCCAGGCGGCACCAGCTTTCTTGGAGTCTGAATTGCAGGGACGGAATGTGCCTTGTTTGATTCCTTGCGGAATTGATCAAGACGCGCATTTCAGGATCGCGAGAGATGCCGCTCCGTTGCTCGGATATTACAAGCCCGCACTCATTCACAACAAAATGTTCCCGAGTCTCATGGGTGGGAATAAAATGTCATCATCCCAGCCAGAAACAACGATCTTCACAACTGACAATGCACAGGCTATAAAGAAGAAAATTGGTAACGCGTTTACAGGTGGCGCCGTTTCTGCTACAGAACAGAGAAAACACGGAGGAAAACCAGATGTTTGTTCTGTGTTCAAATATGAATACTTTCTGTTCGAACCTGATGATAAAAAGCTAAATCACCTCTACGACGCATGCAAGAGGGGCGAAATCCTATGCGGTGAATGCAAGAAACGACTGACGGAAAGGGTTGTCAAATTCCTTGAATCACACCAAAAGAAACGAGAGCAGGCGCGAGAGAAACTTGAAGCGTTTATATTAAGGGATAGATGATGGAAATCAAACCAATCGGCTACGTGAAAAATAATGCGGAGGAGGATGTTGATTTCGATGAACTAGTTTCAATCATTGAAATCCTTCCAGACTATGCAGATGGCCTTTATAGGATCGAAGAGTGCGATGAACTTGAGATTATTTTTTATTTTCACAAATCCAGCTCATATAAATTAAGGGTGCATCCCCATCATGACCCGACACAGCCTGAGGTGGGCGTCTTTTCATCAAGGAGCCCAAACAGGCCAAATTTTCTTGGTCTCACGAGGGTCAAATTATTAAAACGCGAGGGAAACGTTCTATTCGTTAAGGGGCTTGATGCCTTTAATGGAACACCGGTCATTGATATCAAACCAGCGACAAGGCGAGATCAAAGAAAGTAGGTAAAGGTATCTCGAAGGTGCGCTTTAGCGTATTTTATATCTCAAAACAAAAACATTATCTTAAAAATCGGTCGCATTAAAGAACTTTAAATTTGCTTATTGCGGGAATCAAGAAATATAGATAGTCATCTACCAGCATTGAACAATCATTTTGTCAGTATTCAGAATCAGAAAAACGAATGATGATCATCGATTCGTTGAACACATTCATATATAATAAAAAAAAGCAAAATGACAAATAGTCCTCTGATTTTTATC
>JANHAK010000047.1 GCA_024464195.1 Methanomassiliicoccales archaeon
GAGTACTCTCGCAAATCGATGCTTGTTCAGATACACATACCCGTTCTCTACTTCCATGTTTACTAGTTTCCAATCAACACTGCGCATTTTTGAAGTATACCTGAGGTAATCGGCAAAATACATTCTTAGCGATTCATCAATGATCACGACATTAACTCCAAGCTCGTCAGCGAGAGCTGCGATGGATTCGGTACTCTCAGAGAGTAATCTCTTATTCATCGTTACCGCTTCAGCAAGCGCATAACGCTTGATGAGAAAACCATCGTTAATGCAGGATACGATCATCCGAGCGACGGGATAACTGAGTATTTCGAGTAAGCACTCTTCCTCTGTTGACATCGGATAATTCTCAATTTCTCCCTCGACTATTGCATCCATGACTCTCTTTTTGCCGCGTCTTCTTGCTTCAGAGAAAATATCATTCAGGAGGACATCCTCTAGATCCACATCATTTTCTTTTACATACGTAATCGCATCTCTGAGAAACGGAAATCTTGCGAGACGATGTGGATCCATATCGATTGATTCAATCGCTTCTCTTTATTTCATTTTTTCCGCGTATTCTGAGTTTTTGACGGAATCGCTTTACTTTCATTAATCGATCTTCCGACGACATCGAGCGTGATGATCGGAGCGATCTTTCCAGCAAGGGCTGGATCATCCAGCGCGTTTGCAAGCTCGGAGAGTGTTCTGAACGGTCTCCTCTTCAGAATTCGAGTGGCCCTCTTCTCGCCGATAAGTGGTAGGCATCTCATTGCTGCGAGTGGGGCTGTGTTGATCGGGAATGGGTATTCGATTGCGGTGACACTCCTGTACCCCCATCCAACAACCATTGCATCAACGAAATGTCCTAGCTCAAGGGGATAATCAAACCCAACAAGCAAAGGATAAGTTCCGATTTGTCGGCCAAATGTTTTATTGCCTTCCCTTAATTCCAAATATACTCTTCGAAGTATTGTTCCAGCTGGAGCGACACGTTGTAGCATCGGTTTATCGATTTCTTTCCTCACCATTTCCTTGAATCTAAGAAAATCTGCGTGGGTAACACCAGGTTTGAATTTTCTTCTGATCGGCATGACCTGCCTCACATTGATCCTCCTCAGCAGCAGCCCTTCTTTGATGACGGAACGAAGAAAGGCCAAATTGTGTTCAAGTGTTTTCTTGCTCTCACCATCCAGTCCAATAATGAAATTGAGACCCGGAAGTAGCTTTGGCAAACCAGTCTCTCCAATTTCGGCTCCAACATCATTGATTAATTTAATCGCTTCAAAGACCTGCTCTGGCGTGGCATTGAGATTATTCCTCTCGATGACAATGGGATCTGCGCTCTCCATCCCAAGTGCAAGAACGTTACCGCTTGTGCAATAATGCACTATAGTTTCAAGAATCATTCTTGCGTCCTCTGGATGCTCAGCGATAACCGCTGGATTTGCGTTATCAAGGTGGATGATATCGATGCCGATGTTGGCAATTCCCGATAGAAGCGTTTTAATCGCTTGTGGGTTAAGTCTGAGATTGTCACCATAACCCTGAGCCTTGTACGAAATGAAGCATGTCTGGCCACCGAGTCTGAAGTTTTTGACGCCAAGGCGGTTCAATGTCCTGATTTCTTGAATAACATCCTCAGGTTCTCGAAACAATGGTGCACCTTTAAGTGCCTCAATACAGAAAGAACATCCGCCCGATTGGTATCGAATGCACCCTCGATATGTTTCAATTTCAGCGATGAGCGGTTCAGGATAATCGGGATGTTTCTTAACCACGGGCGCTCCCTTGATGAGCCAGCGATTCCACTCTTCTATTGTTCTCCACCTGGTCGAAAATTCACCAGTTCTGAGAAAATCGTAAACACACGCGGCTATATCCTTTTTCGCAATCTGATCGAAAAGACCCGTTTCTTCGTATTGCACATCGAATGTCGCAGGACCGCCGAGAATTTTGATACCAGGTAATGTTTTCGAAAAACGAATAATTTCATTTTGAGATGCTGGCATCGCTCTCAGATATTTCCCGGGAACCGATACACCGCCGAAGAAAACGCTAATCTGCGCATTTGGTAGCTTTACTTGTTTCCTCAGCTCATTAATTGAAATGTAATGGGAAGTTGCTCCCGCGTCCGCGACAGCCCCTGCTATCGCTCTGATATGCGGTGAGATATACGGCGGCACGCCAAGCGACGCAGGCTCATCAACGAAGCCATCAACAATGAGAACATCGGGGTCCATTTCAGAGAACATAATCGGATGTGTAACAATTAATTTATAGATAATTTAATGTGCTCTTTAACGCGCTCGAACGAATCCCCACTTTCCTAATACGTTGATAATTCATGAACATTAAAGATCAGCGAGAATGTGATCATCTAATCTTTTTTTCACTAGTTATATTCCTTAATCGATTTCGAAAATTCATGTTGTTATTTCGAATTAATAAGAAAAGAAAGATCAATCATTATTTATCCGATGGTTTATAGGTTACGCCTTGTCACGCCGGGAATAGCTTCCCGGTATACTCTCGATAGAATCGAAGTCGATACAAAAAAACGGGTGTTATGATGTCTGGCGCGAAAAAAACTGAAGAAGAAAGATTGAAAAAAGCACACGAACCAGCAAGACTAGCAATGAAGTACCATCCCTATTACGAGGGAAAGATTGAGGTCGTCCCAAAGTGCCCGATACGCAACTTACAGGACTTTGCGATTTGGTACACTCCTGGAGTGGCAGAGCCTTGCAAGGACATCCAAAAGAATCCTGAGCATGTTTACAGTCATACAAATAAATGGAATATGGTAGCGGTCGTGACCGACGGTACAAGAGTACTTGGCCTCGGCGATATTGGGCCTGAGGCAGGTTTGCCAGTGATGGAAGGTAAAGCTCTCCTTTTCAAATATTTGGGAGGCGTTGACGCGGTACCGATTTGTTTGAACACTAAAGATCCAGATGAAATCATTCAAGCTGTCAAATGGATCGTCCCTTCGTTCGGCGGTATTAATCTTGAGGACATTGCGCATCCCAAATGTTTTACAATTCTCGATCGTCTGCGGAAGGAAGTTGAAATTCCAGTTTGGCATGACGATCAACAGGGAACGGCTACGATCGTTACGGCTGGGGCAATCAACGCACTGAAGGTTGTTGGTAAGAAAATGAATGAGGCAAAGGTCGCCATGATAGGTGCGGGTGCCGCAAATATCGCGATTGCACGCGTTTTAATTGCCGCCGGCGTTAACATTAAGAATATCGTCATGGTTGATAGCAAGGGCATTCTGCATCCTGGTAGAACAGATCTCGAAGGTAGATATCCTGAGAAGTGGGAAATGGCGCTGAAGTCAAATGCAGAGGGCAAGACTGGTGGAATTAAAGAAGCGATGGAAGGTGCTGATATCGTTATTGGAGCCTCGAGGCCCGGACCGGATGTCATTACAAAGGAAATGGTAAAGTCAATGGCTGACGACGCGATCGTCTTTGCAACAGCTAATCCAATTCCAGAGATTTGGCCTTGGGATGCCAAGGAAGCGGGTGCTAGGATTGTCGCGACAGGTCGATCAGATTTTCCGAATCAGATTAATAATTCGCTTGGATTCCCTGGTATTTTCAGAGGTGCGCTTGACGTTAGGGCAAGAACGATTACCGATGAAATGTGTATTGCCGCTGCGTTGGAACTTGCAAAAACAGCTGAGGACAAAGGTTTGACAGAGGAGTATATTGTACCGACAATGGACGACTGGGAAGTGTTTCCGAGAGAGGCGGTAGCAGTCGGGATGAAAGCAATGGAACAGGGGGTTGCGAGGATCAAGATGAGCAGGAACGAGCTTTATGAGAGGGCCTCGTCGATCATTCGTCGTGCAAGAGATATGACAAAGCTGCTGATGAATGAAGGTTGCATCCTTCCGCCGCCTGAGTGAAAATATTAGTCTTGTTTTATCATTCCTTTTTCTTCATTTTTTGCATGCAGGTTACATTATCTTTGGTGGTTTATCAGTGTTCAGCACGGTTGTTAATTCTCATTTGATGATTACGCTTTCGCAGCTCAGTCAAATCGTATGGGTGGGCTGTTGCAGATTATGAAGATTTCTTAGTTATTGAAGATGAAGCAATTAAAATTGAACTTCGCGATAAGGTATTGATTTCCTTTAAATAATAATGAATACCCTCTTTATACCAATTTAATCTTCCACTTTATATAGTAATAGCTTTACAATCATTTTCATTAAAAATCTAAAATTTTCTCTATACTTATTTTGCAGTTCTCGATCAAATCAGTGTGAGAGAAACGGCTTCAACGCTTTGAATACCTTTGATCTCATGAAGCGTTGTCTCAAGTTTATCCACTATACCTTCGGCATCATTCATTACGAATGTCGCTGTGAGCATCTTAAGCCCGAAAGCCACAGGTTTCACTTCAATCTTCGCGACTTCCACTCCGCCAGGAACGATTTTGGTAATTGTCTGTGCAATCTCTTCCATTGGGATATTGATGTCATCGGGCATTAAATTGTAGACCGCAGCAACTTTACCCATGGCGATCACCTAAGGTCCTGTGAAGCCGCACTTTGGGCACGTGTAAGGTACACTCTGATCCCTACATTTAGCGCAGCGCCCGATTTCTGTCTCGCCACACATTGGGCATTTGAAATAAGTGATTCCTTTCCCGACAAGTCTGATTCCACATGAACTGCAGATCTTCTCTTGCTTCATGGTCTCAGCCGGTGCGACATGAAGCTTCTCTTATTTATAAATCCTTCTCCACCTTTTTAGGAAAGCGTCTGTTGCGAGAATCAGCTTTGAAGAAAGCGATCTCTCGATCTTATTGAAATCGAAAGTATGTTTTGAGGGCAGGATGCAAAAAAATCAATGCTGATTGGTTGGTATTTGGATGTACGTTTTCATTCATGGCGACCCTATCAACTTTGGGTTGAGTGGCAAGATTCGAAAATTCCTTTTAGACAAAGTTTAAATAATGATAGTTGTTTGGGGACTCTCTACATGCCTATGTGTGCTTGCCAAGGGCCCGTAGCTCAGCTAGGTTGGATTCTTAAACTTTAAGCATCCCTAGAAAGAGCATCTGGCTTTTAACCAGATGGCCCGGGGTTCGAAAAGGCCTCGGATCCCCAAGGCCTTCGAAAATCCCCGCGGGCCCGCCTGGAAGGGGAGAAGATGTCAACGGTGATGAAGCCTGGTAAAAATTCGTTGCGTCGATGCATTTTTATAATGATAGCATTTAATGGAAAAATAGGTCCGGGACCAGCGGCGAGGTGAAATTGTGTCTGATGTTATCGAATTTAATGTTTTAGAGCATGAGCTAGTACCTGAGCACCATTTGCTCACAGAGGAAGAGGCCGAGAAGGTCTTGAAAGATTTGAGGATTACACGAGATCAACTTCCAAAAATCAGAAAGAGCGATGCATGTGTCAAGGTTCTTGAAAAGATTCATGGCCCGATCGATGAGGGCAGAATTATCAAAATCGTGAGGAAAAGTCCAACTGCAGAAATTTTTGTGGGATACAGGATGGTTATAAGAGGGTGAGATTTTGCAGGAGCTTGTGGAACTTTATTTTAAAGAGCGAAGTATCGTCAACCACCATATCGCAAGTTTTAACGATTTTCTCTCGACAATCGACAATCCGAACAGCCGAATGCAGAAAATCGTCGACAACTTACGAGTCTCAGTTGAAGATATCGATAGGGGTGTGATTAGACTCGATCCAGACAAGACCGACGGAAGGATCATTGAGATTAGAGTTGGAAGAAAGAGAGATGAGAAGACGGGACAAATTGACTCTCATGCTCGCCCAACCGTGCACGTGAAATTGCCGATTGTTAGAGAGGCAAACGGCGCTTCCCATGTACTAACGCCTATGGAGGCGAGATTGAGAAATTTAAATTATATCGCGCCAGTCTACGTTGACTTTACTGTCATTGAAGACGGAATCGAAAGAGAACCAGAGCACGTTCACATCGGCGATCTCCCGATCATGGTCAAATCGAAGAAATGCACGCTTTACAAAGAAAATATGGAGGAAGAGAGGGAGCTCACCGAAGAAGAGTATATTAAGAAACTGATCGAGGCCGGCGAAGATCCAATGGATCCTGGCGGATACTTTATCATCGGTGGTACCGAGAGAGTTCTGATTTCCCTCGAGGATCTCGCGCCAAACCGAGTCATGGTCGAATTCAATGAGCGTTACGGGACAAAGATAGAGGTTGCCAAGGTTTTCTCACAGAAAGAGGGTTACAGGGCTCTTACTCTCGTCGAGAAGAAAAAAGACGGCATGCTCATGGTTACTGTACCTGCTGCCTCTGGCCAGATACCGCTTGTCGTTTTGATGAAAGCGCTTGGTATGGAAAGCGATGAAGAGATTTACGAGGCAATAGTGAGTGTCCCAGAAATGGCGAACATTGTCTACGCGAACATCGAGGAATGCCAAGACAAGAAATTGTATCCACCGAATGGTATCTTCACAACCGAAGATGCAATTCTTTACCTCGAGAGGAAGTTCGCGACTGGACAGGCGAAGGAGTACCGTGTGAAGAAGGTGGAATCAATTCTCGACCGTTCTCTCCTCCCTCACCTCGGCGACACCTCAGAAGATCGACTCAAGAAGGCAATTTTCCTCGGAAGGATCGCGAGAAGTGTGCTTGAGTTATCCCTTGGCTTGAGGAAGGAGGATGACAAAGATCATTACGCAAACAAGCGTCTCAAACTTTCTGGTGACCTGATGGAGGATCTTTTCAGGGTTGCCTTTACCAACCTGATGAAGGATTTAAAGTACCAACTTGAAAGAAGCTACGCGAGAAAAAAGGATTTGAGAATCTCAAGCGCCATCAGACCAGATCTCTTGACAAATCGCCTTATCCATGCCCTTGCGACGGGCAATTGGGTTGGTGGTAGAGCAGGCGTAAGTCAACTTCTTGACAGAACGTCAAATATGAGCACCCTCAGCCATTTGAGGAGAGTGACATCTTCTCTCACAAGAAGTCAGCCTCATTTCGAGGCGAGAGATCTGCATCCAACGCAATGGGGCAGACTCTGCCCGAATGAAACGCCAGAAGGTCAGAATTGCGGGCTTGTTAAGAATGCGGCGCTGATCATCGACGTTTCTGAAGGATTTCCCGAAGAGAGTGTTCGCTGGATACTGAGAGATCTTGGGGTTAAAGAGGTCAAAGGTCAGAAAAAGATGGGAACTCGGGTTTACGTGAATGGTGATCTCGTTGGAGTTCACGATCGCGCGAGGGAACTCGTCGCGGAGATCCGGTATAGACGAAGGTCGGGGATCATTTCTCACGAGATCAATATCAGATACGATGAGGAAATGGATGAAGTCATCATCAACTGCGATGAAGGTAGGTTGAGAAGGCCACTCCTTGTCGTTAAAAACGGGAGAACTGTTCTAACGAGAAAGCATCTTGATGAGATTACAGAGGGCAGGCTCCGATGGTCAGACCTCTTAAGGGAAGGGGTTATTGAATGGTTGGACGCTGAGGAAGAAGAAGACACCTACATCGCCGTCGATGCCTATAAAGTGCCAGAGCGATGCAGCAGTTGCGAAAGGGCCCTATCACCGATCGATGTTATTTGGCTAAATCCTGGTGCAGAGGAGAATTATGCGCTTCTCCGCTGTCGCCACTGCAACAGCGAAATAAAAACACCTCTAACGCTGACGAGAGAACACACGCACATGGAGATTGACCCGATTCTCATTCTCGGCGTGTGCGCTGGGCTTGTCCCTTACGCCGAGCATAACTCTTCGCCAAGAATCACGATGGGAGCGGGGATGGCGAAGCAGTCCCTCGGTCTCAGCACAACGAACTATCGTAAGAGGCCAGACACGAGAGGGCACCTTTTGCACTATCCGCAGAAACCGATTGTGCAGACGAAGAC